>NZ_JAEPRP010000045.1:0-42711 GCF_016652895.1 Ensifer sp. SSB1 | reverse complement strand
GGTGACGTGCCACGGCACCATGCCTTCAGGCGCGCAATGGTAGACGAAGACGCCGGGCTTCGTGGCCTTGAAGCGAAGCGTGGTTTCCTCGCCCGGGTTCACCTGGGTCAGCGCACCACCGCCAAGCGCGCCGGTCGCGGCGTGGAAGTCGATGTTGTGCAGCAGCGTGTTGGTCTCAGGGTTGATCAGCCGAAGTTCGACATAGTCGTTCTCATGCACGACCATCAGCGGACCAGGAACCGAACCGTTGAAGGTCATTGCGTGGATCTCGGTGCCCTCACGGTCGATCACCAGCTTCTTTTCCTCGATCGTCATGGTGAATTCGACGACGCGCGGTCCGGTCTTGGCGACCTGTTCATGGGCGTGGACGAAAGGCGGCTTGACGAGATCGACCTTCACGCGCGGCAGGGTCGAGATGTCGACAGGGGTAGCGCCTGCCGCCGTGGCGGCGCCGGCCGCCTGTGCCGAAGCGGTATGGAGAAGCGGCGCAACCGCGCCCGCCAGGGCAGCGCCGGCAAGCATCGTCCGGCGGGTCATCTGAAGTTGTTCAGTCATCTTGCTCTCCTTCGACGCGCTCCAGCGGCCGGGATTGGCCTTCTGCGAAACGCGCCTGTATTCAACGAGTTAGAGTGGGCGGCGCCGACGCGGGCGGCCTCACCTCCGGTCTCGACCACCGGTCCCCCAGCAGTCACAAGAGAAGTAGAACCACAGACGAATCGCGTCTTTGTCTTGGAACAAATCGTTTCGACGAGATCGCTTTTCTTTCACGCCACATGAACACACGTGGCGGAGCGGGGCAGCGATACTTGCGTTTTCGCAAAGAGCCCCTGCGAAGCCATTGATAGATCAAGCCTCATCCGCAAGTCCGCAAGCACGCACGACGAGGACCACGATCATGTTGGACAGATTGATAAGACCGAAACCGAGCGGCGGTATTCCGCGCGGGCTCTCGACCACCGGCCCGGTGCTCTTTTCCTATGGCTTCCGGCCGTTCTTTTTCGGCGCCGCGCTCTGGGCGATCGCCGCCATGGTGCTGTGGATCTCTGCGCTTACTCTCGGCCTGGACCTTGCCGGCGACTACGGCGCCGCCCATTGGCACGCGCATGAGATGCTATTCGGCTTTTCCTCCGCCGTGCTCGGCGGCTTCCTCTTGACGGCGATCCCGAACTGGACGGGAAGGCTGCCAGTCTCGGGCGGTCCGCTCGCCGCCCTCTTCGGGCTCTGGGTTGTCGGCCGGCTCGCGCTGCTGTCGAGCGGCGTCATCGGCCTGCCTGTCGCTGCCGGTATCGAAGCGCTTTTCCTGCCGGTGCTCCTGCTGATCTGCGCGCGCGAGGTGATCGTCGGCCGGAAATGGAAGGATCTGAAAGTCATCGGCGGGCTGGTGCTCCTGTCTGCAGCCAATATCTGGTTCCACCTTTCAGTGCTCCGGGACCTCGACGAGGATGCCGCAGCGCGGCTGGCCATCGCCGCCTACACGATGCTGATCATGATCGTCGGCGGACGCATCGTGCCGAGTTTCACGCGCAACTGGCTGAACAAGGTAGGGCGCACCACTTTCCCCGTGCCCTATAACCGCTTCGATACGGCAGCGATCCTGATCGGTGTCGCGGCCCTTGCCGCCTGGACCTTCGCACCGGATCACATCGTCACGGGGGCGATTGCGCTTACCGCCTGCGCCTTCCACACGGTGCGGCTGTTCCGCTGGCGCGGCTTGGCGACCTGGTCGGAGAAGCTGCTCTTCGTGCTACACGCGGCCTACGCCTTCGTGCCACTCGGTTTCCTGGCGATATCAGCCGGTGCGATCGACCTCTTGGGCGAATACCCGGTCATGCACGTGCTGACCGTCGGCGTGATCGCGTCGATGATGCTCGCCGTCATGACCCGCGCCAGCCGCGGCCACACCGGGCGACCGTTGGTGGGATCGGCACTCACCGGCGCCTCCTACGTTGCGATCATGGCCGCGGCGCTGATCCGGCCGCTGGCAGACCTACTGCCCGCGCACTACCACCACCTGATCGCGCTGTCGGGCGTGTTGTGGATCGCCGCCTTCGCGCTGTTCACGCTCGAATATGGACCGATGCTCGTGTGCGATCGCCGCTCGCCCCGCGCCTCGTCCTGACCGCACGTTCGATCCCCAATGCAAAAGGCGCCGCTGATGCGGCGCCTTTTTAAACAATACCAGTCTCAGAAGATGCTGCCGTGCGAGTATTCGATCGCACCGTCGGCCATCATCTCGGGCGTCCAGGGCGGCTCATAAGTCAGGCGCACTTCCGCATATTCGACGCCCGGCACATACCACACGCAGTTCTGCACCGCCTCCTTGAGGAAGGCCGTCGCCGGGCAGCCTTTGATCGTCGTCGTCATGGTGACCTTGGCGATGCCGCCTTCTTGAACCTCGATATCGTAGATCAGGCCGAGATCGACGACGTTCTTGCCCATTTCCGGGTCGATGATGATGCGCAGCGCATCGCGGATCCTCGCCTCGAGGTCGAGGGTTTCAGGCACCGACATGGGAACGCCTCCCGCCGATGCGAATGAGGATACGGTAGGTCTCGCCGGTCGCATCGAAGTTGCCTGCCCATTTGTGGCCGCGTTTGGCGAGCTCCGGATAGAGGAACAGCGGTTCCCGCGCGAGCAAGGCGAACAGCACTTCGCCCTCCGCCATTTTCTCGGCCGTCGCCAGAATGCGCACCATCGGCTCGGGCGGATCGAGCTCCGTCAGGTCGAGCTGGCGGCTCGGGTCGGGCCAGGTGTCCAGGTCCGTATCGCCAGCCGAAAGGCGGATCTCGTCAACCTCTCCTTCGGGCGTGAACAGAACCTCCCAGTCGCCGTTGTCGAGAGGGCGGTCCTGATGGGTGAAGCCACGCCCAGCCATCACGCTGTAGAGCGGAACGGGCCGGAAGGTCGCGATCAGCTTCAGCGCCTGGCCCTGTGCCAAGCTGTCGACAGCGTTCATGATGGCCTGGAACGGATCGCTGCCGCCACGCAGCAGCGGCCGGACGTCGAGTTCATAGGGATCTTGGCTCATGGGAACCTCCGTGAGGAATTGGTGGCAGAAACAGGCCTGGTCGAACGAGTCCGTCAGGCAATCGAAGTTCGGCCGGAACGTTGATCAGTCGCCGTGTTCGCACGAACTCGAGGACGAGCGCATTGACGGCAATCAATTGGCCGAAACTCGCAAAACGAAAAAGGATGGCACTGCCGATCAGCAACGCCAGAGTACCGAGCGCGACCGTCAGATAATAGAGCCGAAACCAGCGAAGAGCCGAGGCTTCGGTAACGAGATCCTGGACCCTGGGGGTCGGCATGCGCCCAAGCGCCGGCCCGTAGCATTCGAGCCAGGTCATGAACGGCACGATCTTGTAAAGCTGGGCGAGACCCATGCCGGTCAGCCAGCCGAACGTTACGAGATAGATGACGGCGCCGGAACCGGTGTCGAGACGGCCGGCAGCCAGCAGCGCGATGAAGAGCACAGTCGCAGCGATCAGCGACACGAAGGCGCCGATGCTGGCGCGGCTGTTGAGCTCGATCACCTTGCGCCGGCGCTCCCGATAGATGCGCAGGATATCGCCGGCATAGATCGCCACCATGGCGGCGCCGGAAGCGACGGCAAGGGCGAGAAGCGGCGCACGGCCGAAAGTGCCCACGAGTATGAGGAGCACCGCCGCCGCCAGAAGACCGAGGCAAAGGGCGCCAAGCACGAACACCACGCGGCTGCTTGTTCGCTCCTTGTCCGGCGACAGCATGAACATGGTCAAAAGCCGGTAGCTGACACCCATGGTGGTGAAGCTCAGCCAGCCGCAAAGGCCAAGGGAAGCATGAAGCGACAGCCCGTCGATCGTCAGGTCGATCGCGCCTTCCGCATCGATCAAGCCCGAGAGTACGCCGGCATAGGTGCCGCCGAGCAGCATCGTGCCGAAGAGTGCCGCAAGACCGACCGCGACGAACCGGGCCGGTAGTGGCAGCGGGCGCGCATGCCAGAGCGTGGCTGCGAAGGCAAAGCCCAGTACCGAAAAGCCGACGATCGAAAAAGCAGCTCCCAGAGGAAGCAGCATCACCGGAAGATCGATCGCGCCGGAAAGGCTGACGAAGCCGAGCGTCAGGCTGGCGATGCCTGTGATGAGGAACAGGAGCGCCGGCAGCGCGACGCTCGGGAAGGATAATGCCTGGCCGACGAGAACGGGCACGAACTGCAGCAGCGCGCCGGTCATCAGCAGGCTCAGCCAGCCCAGCACGACGACATGGACGAGCGCCAGCGTTTCGGGCGCCTCAAGGGCTGAGACCGGGTGGCCGTAGCCGAAAACCATCATGATCTCGCCAAGGACGAGGAAGATCAGCGCGGCCGCGAAGTAGGACATCGTCCAGCGGGAAAGCGAGGCTGCGAACATGGCGGTTCATCCCCTGGATCACGATGGATTTGGTCGGGTCGGCCAAGGCCATGGACGTGATCGGTTCTCATGAGTGAGAGCGGGATGTGAGCGGAAAACGGCGAATGCCTTTCCTCATCCCGCTCTTGAGGCGCATCGAGGGCTCAGTGCCCGCCGCAGCAGCAATCGCAGCCGGAGGATTGCTGCCGGCCGATTTCGACACGCCAGACATCCGGTCCCTGCTCGAGGTATTCCCAGGTGAATTCGCCCGGATAGCGGGTTTCCAGCTGGTAGTGCAGCGGGCGCGGATCGTGGTCGTTGATGATGATGAAGGCGCCGCCCTCGGCAAGCGCGTTCAACATGCCGAAGATTTTCGGATGGCGTTCTACCGGCGGAATCGTCCGCACATCGATGAAGGGCATGTCGGTCTCTGCAATGGTCATGGTCATCCGCTTCTGAGCGCCGTCGTTTGATGATGGTCCGGGAAACGCCGGCGCACACGCCCCGGATTTCCGCAACCTAGCGACCACGCAGCCGCGACATTTTGTCGAAGCGCAAACAAATCCCGCTTTGGCCGAGACCATGCCCGTCCTTGACTTTTCGCAAAGAGGTGCCGCCCCGCACGGCCTAGAAAAGGTGCATCCATCGCCACCCAGATGAGGACGAAATGCAAGCTTCCGCGCTCCTGAAATACGGTGAAATGCGCCTGCCGCGCTACACGAGTTACCCGACCGCACCGCGCTTTGCCGCTGATGTCGACGATCACACCTACGGTGACTGGCTGAAGGCGATCCCCGAGGGGCAGGACGTGTCGCTCTACCTGCACATCCCCTTCTGTCGTTCCATGTGCTGGTACTGCGGCTGCCATACGACAATCACCAGGAAGGACGATCCGATCCTCGACTATCTCGATGTACTCCGAGACGAGATCCGCACGGTCGCCGATACCATTGGCCGGCCGCTTCCGGTCGCAGAGGTACACTTTGGCGGCGGCACGCCGACAATCATCGAACCGCGTGAATTCCTGGCGTTGATGGCGTTGATGCGCGAGCGCTTCGCGCTGTCACCATCGGCCAATGTCGCCGTCGAGATCGATCCGCGCCGGCTGACGCTCGCCATGGCCGAGGCACTCGGCGAAGGCGGGGTCCGACGCGCGAGCCTCGGCGTACAGAGCTTCGATCCCGTCGTGCAGAAGGCAATCAACCGCATCCAGAGCGAGAAGCAGACGGCCGAAGCCGTCGACCACCTGCGCGGCGCCGGCATCGGCGGGATCAATTTCGACCTGATCTACGGCCTGCCGCATCAGACGGTGCGCTCCTGCGTCGAGACGGTCGAAGCGGCCGTTTCGATGCGGCCGGAACGGTTCGCGGTTTTCGGTTACGCCCATGTGCCGAGCTTCAAGAAGCACCAGCGCATGATCGACGAGACGGCGCTCCCCGACAGTGCCGCGCGCGCCGAACAGGCGATGGCGATCAGCGAGGCGCTGGTCAAAGCCGGCTACCGGCAGATTGGCCTCGACCATTTTGCCTTGCCTGACGACGATCTGGTGACGGCCCAGGCGAATGGACAGCTCCGCCGCAATTTCCAGGGCTACACGACCGACACCTGCGAGACCCTGATCGGTTTCGGCGCCTCGGCAATCGGCCGCTCGCGCGACGGTTATGTGCAGAACGAGGTGCCCCCCGGTGTCTATGCGAGCCGGATCGCCTCCGGTCGCCTCGCAACCACCAAGGGCTACCGACTGACCGACGAGGACCGTCTGCGCGCCGCGATCATCGAGCGGCTGATGTGCGATTTCAGCGCGGATATTTCCGCAATCGCCGCAGCGCATGGCCGGGACTGGCAATCGTTCGTCGACGGAAATAGCAAATTGGCCGAACTGCGAAAGGATAGCGTGATCGATATCGCCGATGGCGTCATCACTGTCCGCCCCGAACACCGCTTTGTCATCCGCGCGGTGGCAGCGGCATTCGATGCCTATATAGATGAGTCCCAGAGGGTTCACAGCAAGGCGGCTTGAAGGCGCTGATCGCCGGGAAGGCTTGGCTATTGCCGAGCCTTCAGCCGCCGCAATCACGCCGGCAAAGCGCCGCCCCGCTTCTTCCGTCGCGCTCGGGCTTGAGCCGAGCATCTCTTGCGCCACGAAATACGTTTGGATACTGCGCCTTGGAACCTCGCCTAAAGGGCGAGGATAACCGGGTTTTGGGGCAACTACGCTCATTGAAAACGAGCCGTTTCAAGCTTATCGACGGCAGCTATAGCTGGGCCTTGGCTATACAATTTGGCGGAACTGCCCATCCAAAACGTCATGCTCGGGCCTGACCCGAGCATCCAAACCCAGCCTCCCTCCCACGAAAATAGCCGCGAAGCGGCGGACTTGCGGCTGGCAAACGCCTTCCGCTGAATCTAAGAGGCCCGGCGGTTACCGGGCCTCTTGCTTCTCTTTCGACTGGCCGACCGCCTTACCCAACCAGATTGCGGTAGATCGCCGGCAGCGCCGCCGGCAGCCGCGAGATGTTGCCGATCACGGCATAGCCGTTCTGGCCGAACATGGCGGGCACGTAGGACTTCGCCTCCCGGTCGACGGTGACAGCGAAGGTGTTGATGCCGCTGCGCCGCGCCTCCGTGACCGCGCGGCGGCTGTCTTCAAGCGCGAAACGCCCCTCGTAGTGGTCGATATCGTTGGGCTTGCCGTCGGTCAGCACCAGCAACAGCTTCTTGCGGTTCGGCTGCCGACGAAGCTCGGCCGAGGCGTGCCGGATCGCGGCGCCGATGCGAGTGTAATAGCCGGGCTTCAGCGCTGCGATACGCGCTTCGACCAGCGGCCCCATCGCCTCATTGAAGGCCTTCACGGTTTCGACCCGCACCCAGTCGCGCCGCCTTGAGGTGAAGGTCAGGATCGAGTGGTTGTCGCCGCAGGCCGAGAGCCCGTGCGCAAGGATGAGCAGGGCCTCTTTTTCCACGTCGAGCACCCGCCGGTTGTCGGACCAGGAATCGGTCGACAGCGAAACGTCGACGAGGATCGTCACCGCCAGATCGTGCACCTGCGGCCGGCTCATCAGATGGATGCGGTCGCTGCCCTGGCCGCCGGCGGCGAGATCGGTGCGGGCGCGCACCACCGCGTCGAGGTCGAGATCGGCGCCGTCGAGCTGGGCGCGGAGCATCTCGTGCCGCGGGCGCAGCACTTCGAACTGGCGCCGTACCCGGCGGATCAGGCTCCTGCTTTCCTCGGTAAGTTCCGTCCGCTCCTCCTGGGCGGAAGCCGGCATGGCCAGCACGCGGCAATGGTCCTTGAGGTACTGGCCGGTCCGGTAGTTCCATTCGGGATAGGTCAGTTCGGCCGTCAGCGGCGTCGGGTCGACGGCTTCCGGCGGCAGATCGAGATCGAAGCGGAAGCGTGCCGAGGGCCGTCCCTTGCGCTCACCGAGCGTCATGTCGTCGAGTTCCTCGGCAGCCTTGCTGTCGTGGTCGTCGCTGTCGTCGCCGGGCCGGTCGACATTGACCATCTCGGCCATGGCCAGGATCTTCTCGAAGCGATTGAGTATGAAGGGGCTGCGTTCGCCCTTGCGGTTCTCCGGATTTTCGCGCACCGCCACATGGCGCTCGACCTCGGCGCCCGCACTCTGCGTGCCCGGCGCCGCGGCAACATCTTCGTCGCGCGTGGTCGTGGTTTCGGTGCGCAAGAGCGTGTCCGGCCAGAGCGGCATCGGCAGCATCGGCAGGTAACCGGGTGGCGCGCGATGCGGAAAGATCACCGGCAGCGTCGTATCCGCCTGGCCCGTGGCCTTGCGCAACAGGCGCAGGATGCAGTTTTCGAGATGCTGCTCGATCGACGGCAGCCCGGCCCTATGCCGCTCGGCAAGGACCGCCTCGGCCAGACGCCGATAGCGCCGCCGGAGCCCGGGGAACCGCTGGAAGACTTCGTCGACCGTTTCCTGCGCACGCGATACCAATGCCAGATCGCGGCGGAGTGGATCGGTTTCGCTGACGGGGTCGACCGGCATCGTCGCCATATAGGCGACGAGCCAGTGATAGAGGTCCCGGTTCAGGTCTTTCGTCGGAAAAAGGTCGATCTCGCCCGGCAGCATCAGCGACGCGTGGTCGCGCGCCGGCTGAACGAGCTTCTCTTCGCCAAGCCCCATGCGCTGCCGCCACCGCAGGCGATGGGTCGACGTGCGTCCGCGGGCGGGCACGATCTGCACCGCCGCCTCTCCGCCATGTCCGCGAAAGGAGACGCCGAGGACCGGCAGCATGTCGGCGAGCTTCACCGCCTCTTCCGGATACCGCCGCCAGGTTCTGGTGTTGCCGACGAAACGGTGCCAGGCCCGTCCGACGGTTTCTTCGAGCTCGAGGAAATCAAGCATGGTTCACCTCACGCGATCAGCGAACCGGCCACTTCAAGAAGTGCGGCACGCACGTCCGGTTCGTCGGTGAGCGGTTCGATCATCGCGGCGCGCACCGCATCCTTGACCGGCATGCCGGCATCAATCAGCGAGGCGCAGTAGACGAGCAGCCGGGTCGACACGCCTTCTTCGAGGTCATGCCCCTTCAGAGCGCGCAGGCGGTGCGCGAGGTTGACGAGCGGCGCCACCTGGCTCTCCAGCAGTCCGCTCTCTTGCGAAACGACCGATATCTCCTCGTTCCGCGGCAGGAAGTCGAACTCAATCGCCACGAAGCGCTGCCTTGTGCTCGGCTTCAGGCTCTTCAGCAGGTTCTGGTAGCCGGGATTGTAGGAAACGATCAGCATGAAGCTCGACGGTGCTTCGAGCAGTTCGCCGGTGCGCTCGAGCGGCAGCATGCGGCGGTCATCGGTCAACGGATGCAGGACGACAGCCACGTCCTTGCGGGCTTCGACGATCTCGTCGAGATAGCAGACGCCACCGTTGCGCACGGCCCGGGTCAACGGGCCGTCGACCCAGACGGTGTCGCCGCCCTTGAGAAGATACCGCCCGGTGAGGTCGGCGGCGGCCAGATCGTCATGGCAGGAAACGGTCGAAAGCGGCAGGCCGAGCTTCGCCGCCATGTGGCTGACGAAGCGGGTCTTGCCGCATCCGGTCGGTCCCTTCAAGAGGAGCGGCAGCTGCCGCACCCAGGCGCTTTCAAACAGCGCGCATTCATTGCCGGAGGGACTATAGGCGGGGATATCGAGCGCCGCGCGACTGACGGCAGATTGGACAGGGCTCATGGCAAGTTCTCCATGCTGGGAATTCTTGGGGAGATGCCGGCGCGGCGAACCGCGCCGGCTGATCGGTCATTCGGCGGGCTGGACGACGCCGGCGAGCTTCTCGCTGCGCTCGCGGCCGGGCATCAGAACTGCCCAGATGAACATCAACGCCGAGATCAGGACGACGGCACCCGAACCGAGGCGGATCCAGTAGAACAGCGCCAGCTGGTCCTGGACGTCCATGTAGCTTTCGCCGAGCACGCGCTGCAGATGCGCCTGGAGGACACCGGCGAAGGTGAGCGCGAAGGTCATGACCGACATGGCGGTGCACATGATCCAGAAGCTCACCATCGACAGCCACTGGTTATAGGGCGCACGGCCGCGGATTTCCGGAATGGCGTAGGCCATGACCGCGAGGTTCAGCATCACATAGGCGCCGAAGAAGGCGAGGTGTCCGTGGGCCGCGGTCACCTGGGTGCCGTGGGTGTAGTAGTTCACCGAAGACAGCGTGTGCAGGAAGCCCCAGACGCCGGCACCGAAGAATGCCATGACCGAGCAGCCGATCGACCAGAGGAGAGCTGCGCGGTTCGGATGCTTACGGCCGGCCTTCCAGGTCATCACGAAGGTGAAGACCACCATGGTGAAGAAGGGTGCCACTTCCAGCGTCGAGAACAGCGAACCGATCCACTGCCAGTAACCCGGTGCGCCGATCCAGTAGTAGTGGTGGCCCGTGCCGAGGATACCGGAGAAGAGCGCCAGGCCGACGATGACATAGAGCCACTTTTCGACGACCTCACGGTCGATGCCGTTGAGCTTGATCATCAGGAAGGCGAGCACCGATGCCATGATCAGTTCCCAGACGCCTTCGACCCAGAGATGGACGACGTACCACCAGTACATCTTGTCGAGCGCCAGGTTGATCGGATTGTAGAAGGCGAAGAGGAAGAAGATGGCCACACCCCAGAGCCCGAAGATCAGGATGTTGGTGACGGTCGTCTTGCGGCCTTTCAGCACCGTCAGCGTGATGTTGTAGAGGAACATCAGCGCGACGATGACGATGCCCACCTTGATGGCGAAGGGCTGCTCGAGGAATTCGCGCCCCTCGTGGATATGCAGGAGATAGCCGACGACAGCGACGGCCGCGGCGATCAGGAAGATCCAGAACTGCGCGACGGCGATCTTCGTGCTGTAGAGTTCGGTTTCGGCCTCTTCCGGCAGCAGGTAGTAGGTAGCACCCATGAAGCCCATGAGCAGCCAGACGATCAGCGCGTTGGTGTGGACCATGCGCACGATGTTGAAGGGTAGCAGCTCGGAGAGCGTATTGGGCAGGACGTAAATGGTGCCGGCAAGCACGCCGAACAGCACCTGGGCGAGGAACAGGCCGAGCGCTCCGTAGAAGTAGAGCATCGCGACCTTTTGGGTTTGGTATTTCATGGTGTCACACTCCAATCGGTTCGCTTAACCTGCCTCGTTCGGCGGCCAGTTCTGGGTCTTGATGCGGCTCGTCCATTCGAGGAAGTCGGCGAGGTCGTTGAGTTCCTGTTCGGTCAGGTTGAACTGCGGCATCTGCCGCCGTCCCTCGATGCCGGTCGGCTGGGCGGCCATCCAGGCTTTAAGCGTTTCGCGGGCGCCGTCCGGATCGGCCTCGCCGCCGAAGCGCTTCCAGACATTGCCGAGCTCGGGCGCGAAATAGGCGCCCTCGCCGAGCAACGTGTGGCAGTTGATACAGGAGTTCTTTTCCCAGACGTGTTTGCCGCGTGCGACCGCATCGGTCAGCGTCGTTTCGTCCGTCGAGGTCGTTCGCATGTAGTAGTGGCTGTGGGCGGTCAGCCCGACAAAGATTGCGAAGAAAAAGAAGGACCCGCCGTAAAAGACGTTACGGGCCCCGGTTTTGGTGAGGCGTTCTGCCATCACGTGGTCCTTTCGATTTCAGTTGGCCGCTGAGAGTGCGGCCGGCTGATCTGATCCCCTCCCCGTGCGGCGCAGCCGGCAACAATCGGGGCGAACCCATGTCTAGGGAAATCGGCGGCGGCTTCTTTGCGTTTCGGCAAACAAGTCCGCGGGTCGTCTCAGCTGAAGAGAGCAGTGCTCAGGACCAGCTTCGCTGCGGCAACGAGGACGAGCGCTGCGGGCCAGATCAAAAGGCCAAGACGAAGGGCCGACGGCGCCTGCCGGAGCCCCATGAAATCGAGCGCGACGAACCGGCTTTTGACGATGGCGAGCCCGAGCAACACGGCGATGACGAGGGTGGCAGGCCCGGCGATCGCCATCAGCGCCATGCCCGAAATCACGGCCCCGGCAAGCAGCAGCCAGGTGTTGAACAATTGTCTGGGATTGCGATCGGTCATGGCACTCACACGAGATAGACGAGCGGGAACATCACGATCCAGACCAGATCGATCACGTGCCAGAGCGTGGTGATCAGCTCGACATTGCCGGGTTTTGGTCGCCAGGCAACGATGATGAGCACGAAGGCACCGACGACGTGCAGCAGATGGAAGCCGGTGACGAGAAAATAGAGCTCGAAGAAGGAGCCGAACTGAGGATCGCCGGCAACGCCAGCCTCGGCGCTATATTCGAACACCTTGATCGCCGCGAAGGCGAAGCCGAAAAGCGCCGCATTCACCAGCGCCCGCCTGCGCTGCCTAAGCGATGCCCTCGGCCTCGTCGCCAAGGCCGCCTGCCAGCCGCTTGTCAAAAGAACAAGCGTGTTGATACCGGCAAGCAGAGGATCGAGATGCGAGCGGGCGGCGGCAAACGCGTCCGGCTGGAGAAGGCCCACAATCAGGAAGCCGACAAGCAGAATGCCGAAGGCGGCAAGTTCGCTCCAGACGAGCACCCAGAGCAGCAAGGCGTCCGTCGTGTCCTCTTCCGCCGTTGCGGCAATCGGATGACTGCGGGCATCCATGTCAGCGCCTCCGTTCAAAAAACATCGTTCGAGCTAGGCGCGGGCGCACAGCCTGTCTTTGCGATTGAGCAAAGAAGCCGGCAGGGGGCGGGGCTATTGGCTGACAACAAAGGAGCCTTCCGATGACAGACGCACAGATCGGCCTTTCCGTCGCTACCCCCATCATCATCGTCTTCGCCCTCGTGCTCTATCGCATGGGCGTGCTTCAGCGCGGCGCGACGCTGTCGGCGATCCTCTCCTCCGTTGCTATCGCCATCGTTCTCTTTCTCGATCGCTGATCTGCAGACTTTGAGAAATGTCAAAGAGGATCATTGCCGTCGGGTGTAGTTCGAACCAACACTCAACGGAGCAGATCGATGCAGCAGCAATTTTCAGAACATCACGAGCTGGGGCAGGCTTATCGCGAGCTTTTGTCCCTGTGTGATCGCCTCGAGACGCTTGCCGATTCCATCCCGCGCCGCATCGACCTGACGAGCTGCCGCGTGATCATGACGGAGCTGCCGGAAAAGCTCAGGCGCGTCCACGCGCTGGAGGAGATGATCCTGTTTCCAGCGGTCGAAATTCAGCGGGCGGACGACGGCCGCGACGCCTTGATCGCACGGCTGCGCGCCGAGCATGACCAGGACGATCGGGCAGCCGTCGAACTGGTGCGTGTGCTGAAGGCGGTTCTCGACAACAGGGCATCGCTCAGCTGGGATGCGATCGGCTACATGTTGCGGGGCTTCTTCGAAACGGTTCGCCGCCATGTGGCAACAGAGCGCCTGCTTCTCTGGCGCCATGCGTGAGACAACCGATATGACCTATTTTCTCCTCGCCTTCGCCGTCTTCCTGCTGCTTCATCTGGTGCCGGCCTGGCCGGCGCTACGCCAGGGCCTGATTAACCGCCTCGGCCGCTCGACCTATTTCGCGGTCTATTCGCTTCTGTCCGTGCTCGCTCTCGGTTTCGTCTTTCACGCGGCCCTTCAGCTCGATTTCATCCCACTCTGGGAACCGGCGGCCTGGCAGGCCTGGGTGACCTTCGTTCTGGCGCCACTCGGCATCTTTCTCGTGCTGGCCGGCCTCTTCAGCGAGAACGCGCTGTCGATATCCATCTATCAGGGAAACGAACGGCCGGGCGCCATCGTGACGATCACCCGCCACCCGGTGCTCTGGGGCTTCCTGCTTTGGGCCGCCGGTCACATCGTGCCCAATGGCGACCTGCGCGCGCTGGTGCTTTTCGGCGGTTTCGCGCTGTTTTCCGTCGGTGGTTTCTTCATGCTTGAAAAGCGTGCCCGCCGACGTCTGGGTGACGGCTGGCAAGCGACCTCGAAGGGCACGTCAGTCTGGCCTTTCGCAGCGATCATCCGGGGCGAAACCCGTTTGCGCGCCGATCCCGTGATGATCATCGCCGCCTTTGCCACCGTCGCGATTGCCGTCTGGCTGCTGCTTGGCGGTCACGAGGTCCTGTTCGACGCCGATCCGCTGCTTCAGGCAACCGCCTTCTAGATCACGATGATTTTTGGTCCTCACCCTGCCAGGCCCTCGCCAGCGGGGTGATCGGCAGCGCCAGCAGGTCAATCGCCCGGGCCGCCAGATGGTCGACGATGGCCTCGACGGTTTCAGGCCGATGATAGAAGGCCGGCACCGGCGGCATGATAATCGCCCCCATTTCCGTGACGGCGCACATATTGCGCAGGTGACCGAGATGCAGCGGCGTCTCGCGTGCCATCAGCACCAGCCTGCGCCGCTCCTTCAGATGCACGTCGGCTGCACGGACCACGAGGTTATCGGCCATGCCGGCAGAGATCGCAGCAAGTGTGCGCATGGAGCACGGCGCCACGATCATGCCGGCCGTTGAAAACGACCCGCTCGCAATCGCCGCGCCGATATCGGCGTGGTCATAGGCTCGCACAGCCTTACGCAACAGGGAGGGAAGTGCCTCTGCGCCAACCTCATGCGCAAGCGTGCGGTGCGCCGCCGGCGATAGGACGAGATGCAGCTCGACGCTTTCGATTTCGCTGAGCCGCTCGGCGATGCGAACGGCAATCGCAGCGCCTGAAGCGCCCGTGACGCCGAGGACGATCTTCAGCCGGTTCATCGCGTCAGCCCTCCAAGCCCGAGACCGGCCCAGATCGCATCGACCTGACCAATGACCTCGGGCGACATCTCCAGAACACGCCCCCATTCGCGGTCGGTCTCGGCGCCGATCTTGTTGGTGGCGTCGAGCCCGAGCTTGCCGCCGAGGCCGGAGCGCGGCGACGCGAAGTCGAGATAGTCGATCGGCGTCCCCTCGATCACGGTCACGTCGCGGCTGGCATCGAAGCGGGTGGCAAGCGCCCACATAACGTCGGACCAGTTGCGCACGTTGATATCCGGATCGACGGCGATGATCAGCTTGGTGTAGCTGAACTGCGGCAGGACAGACCAAAGCCCCATCATCACGCGCTTGGCCTGCCCGGGATAACGCTTGTCGATCGAAACGACCATGGCCCTGTAGGAGCAGGCTTCGGGCGGCAGCCAGAGATCGGATATCTCAGGAAACTGCTTGCGAACCAGCGGCACGAACAGCCTGTTCATCGCCTCTCCGAGCCGCGAAGGCTCGTCCGGCGGCCGGCCGGTATAGGTGGAAAGATAGAGCGGATTTCGACGCATGGTGATCGCCGACAGACGCATGACCGGGAACGGCTCCACCGAATTATAATAGCCGGTGTGATCGCCATAGGGGCCCTCCTCCGCGGTCTCGCTCGCTGAGACCGTGCCCTCCAGCACGATCTCCGCATTGGCCGGCACCGAAAGCGGCACAGTCTTCGCCTTCACGAGTTGCGTCCTGCCGCGCCGAAGCAGCCCTGCGAAATTCAGTTCGCTCAAGCCATCGGGCAGCGGCATGACCGCAGAAAGGATCGTCGCCGGGTCGGCACCGACGACGACCGCGATCGGCATGTCCTGCCCCAGGCGTTGCCACAAGCGATGGTGACGGGCGCCGCCGCGGTGCGCGAGCCAGCGCACGATGGCGCGATCAGACCCCAGCACCTGCATGCGATAGATCCCGACGTTGACATCGAGCGGATCATCCGGCGCGCGCGTGATCACCAGCGGCCAGGTGATGAGCGGCGCCGGCTCGCCCGGCCAGCACCATTGAACCGGCAGGCGCCCGAGGTCGATTTCGTGATCGCGCCAGACGACCTCCTGACACAGCGCACGCGTTACCTTTCGTGGCCGCATATACATCGCCGATCGGAGCAGAGGCAGCCGATCCCAGGCGTCACGCAGCGACTGCGGCGCTCTCGGATCGCGCAGTTCCGCAAGGTCGCCCGCAAGCGCATCGAGCCCACCCGGCGCCAGGCCGAAACCACGCTCGATCCGGCGTTCCGACCCGAAGAGATTGGTCAGAAGCGGGATCGGCTGTGCGGCGCCCGTCGCATCGATCGGCCGCTCGAAGAGAAGTGCCGGCCCGTCAGCGGCAAGCACGCGGCGGTGGATTTCGGTCACCTCATGCACCAGCGAAACCGGCCGCGAAATGCGCGTCAGATCGCCTTCGCGCTCGAGCGTGTCGACAAAATCCTGAAGCGTTGCAAAGCCCTGGGACGGGCGGAAGGTCCTGTTCATGGAGCCTGTTTGTGGCGGCGAATGGCCCTTGTCTTTGACGTGGCGCAAACAACCGGCCGCCCCGGGCGACTAGCATGCGGCGCATCGTCCGATTCTCCCTGCAGAGGTAGTCCCACAGGCCGTCATGACACTTCCCCTCGCGATCACCGCACCCCTCAACTTCGTTCCCATCATCGCCATCGAAAGCGTGGTGCAACGCGTCTTTGCCCGCGTGATCGAGACCCATCCCGGCCTCTTCGACCGTCTCGCGGATCACGCAGCCAAGCGCTACGCCTTCCTGCCGTCGGACCTGCCGATCGGCTTTCTTGTCGAACCGGCCGTGCCGCGCATCTCCGTGCATCGCAAGGAGCGCGCGCCGGTTTCCGATGCCTGCATGGAAGGCGAACTCGTGCTGCTTCTGGCGCTACTCGAGGGCCGCATCGACGGCGACGCCGTCTTCTTCTCGCGCGATCTTGCCGTCAGCGGCGACATGGAGGCGATGCTGGCGCTGCGCAACGCCCTCGACGACTGCGAGATCGACCTTCCAAGCGATCTCGCCGACATGGCCGGGCCTCTGGCGCCGCTCGTGCGCAGCGCGGGAGAACAGATCCGCGAGCGCGCGCTTGGCCGTGTTCTCAAGGAGGAGGCCCCCCAATGGAACTGATCTGCCCCGCCGGCACGCCGGCCGCCTTCCGCGAAGCCGTCGATGCCGGCGCCGACGCGGTCTATTGCGGTTTTCGCGACGAGACGAACGCCCGCAACTTTCCGGGCCTGAACTTCTCCCGAGACGAACTTCGGACGGCCATCGCCTATGCCAAACAGCGCAGGGTGATGACCTTCGTTGCGATCAACACGTTCATGCGCGCCGGCCAGGAGACGCTCTGGCATCAGGCGGTGGATGATGCCGTGGTGCTTGGCGCCGATGCCGTCATCCTCGCCGATTTCGGCCTGATGGCCTATACGGTCGAACGCCATCCGCAGCAGCGGCTGCATGTTTCCGTGCAAGCCTCGGCCTCGAACGCCGATGCCGTGCGCTTCCTCGTCGAAGCCTTCGCGGCAAAACGCGTTGTGCTGCCGCGCACGCTGACGATCGCCGACATCGCCCGCCTTGCCAAGCAGATCGATTGCGAGATCGAAGTCTTTGCCTTCGGCGGCCTCTGCGTCATGGCCGAGGGGCGCTGTTCGCTCTCTTCCTACGCTACCGGCAAGTCGCCCAACATGAACGGTGTCTGTTCGCCCGCGAGCCATGTACGCTATCGCCAGGACGGACGCGAGCTGGTGTCCGAGCTCGGCGATTACACCATCAACCGCTTCCCGGCGGGCGAAGCGGCCGGCTATCCGACGCTCTGCAAGGGCCGTTTCGACATTGCCGAGGAGCGCGGCTATGCCTTCGAAGATCCGGTTTCGCTCGACGTCATGGACCATATCGATGCGCTACGCAACGCCGGCGTCAGCGCGCTAAAGATCGAGGGCCGGCAGCGCGGCAAGGCCTATGTCGCCGAGGTCGTCTCGGTCATGCGGCGGGCACTGATCGCCGGCGCCGCCGAGCGACCTGCCTTGGTGTCGCGGCTGAAGGCGCTCAGCGAAGGCCAGAAGACGACAACAGGCGCCTATGAAAAGCGCTGGAGATAATCGGCCCATGACCACATCTACGAACCTCACCAACCCCGCCTTAAGCCTCGGCCCGGTCTACTATCTCTGGGATGGCCCCAAATGGCGCGACTTCTATTTCCGCATCGCCGACGAAGCGCCGATCGCTCACGTCACGATCGGCGAGGCGGTGTGCTCGAAGCGGCTGCATTTCATCGAACCCTATGTCGGCGAGGTCATCGAACGGCTGGAGAATGCCGGCAAACAAGTGAGCCTCGCCTCGCTCGCGCTGGTGACGCTGGAACGCGAAAGCCAGTTGGTGCGCGGGCTGGTGCGTGACAGCACCCATCCGATCGAGGCCAATGACCTATCCGCGCTGCATCTGCTTGCCGGCAGGCCGCATTCGATCGGGCCGCTGGTCAACGTCTATAACGGCGCGACCGCCCGGCTCCTGGCTTCGAGGGGCGCAATCAGCATCTGTCTGCCGCCGGAACTGCCGATGGCATCGGTGCGCGGCATCCTTGCCGAGAACCCCGGCGTTGCCTTCGAGGTCTTCGCTTTCGGTCGCGTGCCGTTGGCGATCTCGGCGCGCTGCGCCCATGCCCGTTCCAAGGGGCTGATCAAGGACAATTGCCAGTTCATCTGCGGTGAGGATACGGACGGCCTGACCGTCGAGACACTCGACCGGCAGCCCTTCCTGTCGCTGAACGGCGTGCAGACCATGTCACATACCTGCCAGTCGCTGATGCAGGAGCTACCGGAACTGGCTGCGGCCGGCGTATCGCGCATCCGGCTTTCGCCGCAGGACTGCGACATGGTCGCGGTCGCACAAATATACGACGATGCGATCACTGGCCGGTGCTCCACCAGCGAAAGCCTCGTCCGGCTCGCCTCCGCCTATCCCGACGTACCGTTTTCCAACGGCTTCCACCACGGCCAGACAGGGGCGGCCTGGATCAAGGTCTCGGCACGTGACGGTGTCCCGGCCTAGGGGCAGGATGCGGAAGGCGTATGCGGTCCGCATCGCCACCGGACTAGATGCCGAGCAGCACCGCGCCTCCGGTGAGGCCGGCGCCCGCTGCCGTCAGCAGTACTTTTTCACCTGGAGTGAACGGGTGCTTTTCATGAGCCAGTGATAGCGACAGCGGGATCGTTGCGGCGGACGAGTTGCCGTAGTCAGCGATAGTGCGCACGGTTTTTGCCGGCGCGATGGCAAGGCGATCGCAGACGGCGTCGAATATCCGGGCGTTGGCCTGATGCGGCACGAACCGGTCGATCTCCTGGGAACTGCAGCGGGCGGCATCCATGGCGTGGACAGCGCATGTCGCCATCATCTCCACCGCCTGGGTGAACATTTCCCGCCCGTCGCGCATCGTCATCAAGAAATCCTGAGGCTGCATGCCGGCAGAGAAGGGCCTGCTGCTGCCGCCGGCGGCGATGGAGATCAGGTCGTAGCGGCTGCCGTCCGCCGCAAGGTCGACGCCAAGGAGGCCGGTCTGCGGATCAGCGGACGGGGCCACGACGACCGCACCTGCCGCATCGGCGAAGAGGACGGCGCTTGCCCTTTCGGCCGGATTGATCCGCCGGCTGAGGATGTTGGCCGCCACCACCAGGACCGGCTTTGCCTGTGCCCGCACGAAACCGTCGGCGAGCGTCAGGGCGTAGAGAAAGCCCGAACACGCACCGGCCAGGTCAATCGCGCCGGAACGGGTGAGCCCGAGACGGTGGGCAAGCAAGGGTGCGGAGGGCGGCAGCAGATGATCGGGCGTCGAGGTCGCGAGCAAGGTGAGGGCGATATCGCCCCGCGAAACGCCTGTCTTGTCGAGTGCCGCAGCCCCTGCGATCGATGCCAAGCCCGTCAACGTCTCGCCGTCCACTACCCAGCGCCGCTCGCGAATGCCGGTGCGACGTTCGATCCAGCCGGGTTCGAGACCGAGCTTCGTTTCGATCTCGGCGTTTGCGACACGCCGCTCCGGAACCGCATGGCCGAACCCAACAAGGCGGGATGACCTGGCGGCGCTCACAGCCGCCCCGCCGCGAAAAGCGACGCCGCCTCGTCGATTGCGCCATAGGCCTGCGCGAGTTCGGCTTCGGTGACGCAATAGGGCGGCATCAGATAAATGACATTGCCGAGCGGGCGGATCAGCAATCGGCGCTCGCGGAAGAACGCCCTGAGCCTTGGACCGGCTTCTGAGAGATAGCCGCCTGCCGGAACCTTGAGGTCCAGCGCGACAATCGTTCCGAGCTGGCGGACGTCGCTGAAGCGGCGATCGTCGGCATAGTAAGCGGCATGCCTATGCTGCCGTTCGCTTAAGGCATCGATACGTTCTCGCACGGGCTCCTCCTTCCAGACGGTGAGATTGGCGAGCGCCGCAGCGCAGGCGATCGGGTTGGCCGTGTAGGAACTCGAATGGAAGAACGTCTTGCGCCGATCGCTCGAGAGATGGGCCTCGAAGATTTCGGCCGTTGAAAGCGTTGCCGCCAGCGGCAGCGCACCACCGGTCAGCCCCTTTGACGTGCAGAGGATATCCGGCGTGATCCCGGCCTGTTCGCAGGCAAACAGACTGCCGGTCCGTCCCCATCCGGTCATCACTTCGTCGGCGATCAGCAGGCTGCCGTGCCGCTCGGCGATCCGTTTCAGTTCGGAAAGCACCGACGCCGGGTAGGTCTTCATGCCGCCGGCGCCGAGAAGCAGAGGTTCGATCAACAGGGCAGCCACTTCGCCGGAGCTGCAGGCTGCCTCAAAGGCATCGAGCGTCGCCTGCTCCCGGCCTGCCTCCGGAAACGGCAGCCGATCGACGGCAAAAAGCAGCGGCGCGTAAGGCGCGTTGAAGACGCCTCGTTCACCTGTCGACATCGTACCGACCGTGTCGCCGTGATAGCCATGTTCGAGCACGCAGATGCGGTTTCGCGGCCGGCCGAGATTGTGGAAGAAGCCGAGCGCCATCTTCAACGCGACTTCGACCGCCGTCGAGCCGCTGTCGGAATAGAATACATGGGCAAGCCCTTTGGGCGCGATCTCGATCAGCCCGCTTGCCAGTTCTTCCGCCGGGGCGTGGGTATATTCCGCGAAGATGACCTGGTCGTGGGTTTCCGTGGCCTGGCGGATCGCTTCCATGATCGCCGGATGGCGGTGACCGTGGGTGACGACCCACCAGGACGAGATCGCATCGAGGATCGACGCGCCGTCCTCGTCGAGGAGATAGGCACCCTCGGTCCGGACGACGCGGCGCATCGTCGGCTCCAGCGCATGCTGGGTGAAGGGGTACCAGACTGCGGACGTTCTCATGCCGGCACCTGCTTAAAATCGTCGATGTCGAAATTGTCGCGAAATGCTTGCCGCAGGCGATCCGGCGTCAACGGATCGAGCCGCGGCAGCCGCCCGAGCCGGCGCACGGCGCCCAATGCAGCGATGATCGCCTCGCTATCCGCCTGCTCGTCGCCAACGAAGGCGACACCAAGGACCGGGATCGCACGGCGGCGCAGCGCCTCGAGCGACAGCAGCGTGTGATTGATCGTGCCGAGCCCGGTGCGGGCGCAAAGGATCACCGGGATTTGCCAGCGTGCGAACAGATCGGCAAAGACCGTTTTCTCGGTGAGCGGTACCAGGAGCCCGCCTGCGCCTTCGATGACCAGCGGTCTGATCACCGCCGGCGGCAAGAGGCTTTCAGGCGCGATCGACACACCGTCGATACGCGCCGAGCGGTGTGGCGATGCGGGCGTTCTGAGCCTGTAGGCCTCGGGCAGAATGCGCTCGGGCGGGATCCGACCGAGCCGGGCGACAGCCTCGCTGTCGGTCTCTTCGTCGAGGCCCGACTGCACCGGCTTCCAGTAGCAGCCGCAAAGCGCATCGGTCAGGGCTGCAGAGAATAGGGTCTTGCCGATGCCGGTATCCGTGCCGGTTATGATGAAACGGGGCGTCATGGCCGCTCCTCCGCCATCGCCACCTTCAAGCGCTCCAGCATGCGCGTGATCATCGGCCGGTCGACATTCAACGTGATCGCGATCCGAAGCCGCGCGGTCCCCTCGGGAACGGTCGGCGGACGGATCGCCCTGATATCGAAACCTTCGGCGCGCATCCGCGCGGCAATCCGTACAGTGCGGCCGTTGTCTCCGACAATAACGGGGAGGATCTGCGAGCCGCTGCCTTCGATGCCAAGGGTTTTGGCAAGGGCCTGATTGGCGAAGGCCCTGAGGCCATCGAACTCTTCCCGGCGCTGCGGCTCATCCGCCAGCAGCGCCAGCGCTTCACGGACGGCGGCCGCGATCAACGGCGACGGCGCGGTGGAATAGATGAAGTTGCGGGCACGATTGACAAGGTAGTCGCAAAGCACCGCACTCCCACCGATGAGAGCGCCGGAAACCCCGAGCGCCTTGCCGCAGGTGTGCAGCACCACGAGATTTTCCCGACCTTCCAAGTCGGCCGTCAGCCCGCGTCCGTCCGGCCCGAAGACGCCGGTCGCATGTGCCTCGTCGACCACAAGAAAGCCATCGTGCCGCTCAGCAAGCGCGGCGAGATCGGCAAGCGGCGCCCGGTCGCCGTCCATGGAATAGAGGCTTTCGACGGCAATCCACGGATGCCCCATGCCGCCCGCCTTCCGCCACCGGCTGATCGTATCTGCGAACGCGTCGACATCGTTGTGCGCGACGGCACGAGTGACCGCCTTGCTTGCAGCAATACCCTCGTGAGCACTCGCATGGATCAAGGCATCATGAACGATGATATCGTCGCGCTGTGGGAGCATCGAAAACAAGGCGGCATTGGCCGCGTAGCCGCTGGCGAAGAACAGCGTGCGCGGCACGCCGAAGAACGTCGCCGCTTCCGCCTCCAGCGCCTCATGTTCCTCGTGATTGCCGCGCAACAGCCGCGAGCCGCCGGACCCGACCGGCACCCCGCGTTCAATCGCTGCGGCGATTGCCGCCTTCAGGCGCGGCGATCCGGCAAGCGCCAGATAGTCGTTGGAGGTGAAATCCATACCACCGCCGACGACCAGTTCGCGTCGGCGCCCCTTTCGATCGAGGCCGCTAAGCGTCTTCTCGTGGCGCGCGAGGAGGGCCACGGTCATTCGGCCGCGTCCTCTTTTGCCGCAAGTGCCATCGGCTTCAGCCCGAGGCGGCGGAACAGGGACGCATCGTGATCCTCGCCGGGATTGTCGGCTGTCAGCAGCGTCTCGCCGACGAAGATCGAATTGGCGCCGGCAAAGAAACAGAGCGCCTGCGTCTCGTCGCTCATATCGGTGCGGCCGGCGGAAAGCCGGACATGCGACTGCGGCATCAGGATGCGCGCCAGCGCGATGGTGCGAACGAAATCGATCGGATCGACAGGTGCGGCATCGGCAAGCTTCGAGCCCGGGATCGGGATCAGCATATTGATCGGCACGCTTTCCGGCGGCACCGGCAGATTGGCGAGCGTTACCAGCATCGAGATCCGGTCGTCTGCCGTCTCGCCCATGCCGAGAATGCCACCGGCACAGACCTTGATGCCGGCGTCGCGGACATTGGCGAGCGTCTCCAGCCGGTCGGCAAAGCTGCGGGTGGTGATGATTTCGCCGTAGAAGCGCTCCGACGTATCGACATTGTGGTTGTAGTAATCGAGCCCGGCGTCGGCGAGCCGCTCGGACTGTTCCGGGGTCAGCATGCCAAGCGTCATGCAGGTCTCCATGCCGAGTGCCCGCACGCCGCTGATCATGGCGACGATCGCCTCCATGTCACGCTCCTTCGGGCTGCGCCAGGCGGCGCCCATGCAGTAACGTGTCGCGCCGCCATCCCTCGCCTTCCTCGCTTCCGCAAGAACCCGCTCGACTTCCATCAATTTCGACGCCTTGAGCCCGGTCGGGTAATGCGCCGACTGGCTGCAATAGCCGCAATCTTCCGCGCAGCCGCCGGTCTTGATCGACAGCAGGCGGCTCATCTGGATGGAGTTGGGTCGAACGCGGCGCGATGGGCGGACTGCGCGCGATAGAGGAGGTCGTTGAACGGCAGATTATAGATTTTTTTTGCATCAGCCAGAATCCAACGCGGCTCGGTCGCTTTAGCGGTGGCTGAAGTCGACTCGGTCGAACTGTTTACGTCGAGCATGTGTGTTCATTTCCCCGTTCGCGAACCAGTAAAATAGATAGAATCCATAATTATCTATAATTTTCACAAGGACGGGTTAGGGCAACCACTTTTAAGTAGTCACGTGCGCAATTAAGCAATCCAAGGATGCAATATCACGATCCAGCAGGTGACATGAAGGCAACAAACGGCATCGTTTTCCGCTCGGTGAATTGAATTCGGGATAGCAGCAATGAACTCGCAACATCCTGCTCTAATGAGCTTTCCTCCCAACTCATCTGCAGATCTATCGACGCGAGCCGCCTCAACAACGCAGAGACTCAGCAACTTATGCCTCATCCAATTTTTATAGATAATTTTGGCTGGAGGCACTCGGCGTGATGCTCGCATCGGCGGCTCTTGACAAAATCCGGTCCAGCCGTTCAGTTTGAAGCATTCACCAGGGGTGTCCCGGCAAGGGGCTGAGATTCTGCCAGGCGGTTTCCGCGGCGCAGTGACCCGTTGAACCTGATCCAGTTCATACTGGCGTAGGGACGGTGCAGACATCGCTGCCGCATTCGCGTTCGCGCGAGCCTATCGCGGCAAGGCGTCCTTCCATCCCCTACGGCGCGAACTGGGTCTCCAACTATGGAGCCTCGGCAGTGCGTATCATCATCGCGACTTTGCTTCTTTCGGGCCGGCGGCCGGTTCCGCACCGTGGGGCGCATTGACCATGCGCGTCCTGATCAAAGGCGCCGGTGTCGTCGGACTGGCCTTGGCGCATGAACTGAATGGTCGCGGCGTCGAAGTTGCCGTTGCGGAGCGGCAGGCGGACTTCGGCGGTGCAGCATCCTGGTTTGCCGGCGGCATGCTGGCGCCCTGGTGCGAGCGCGAAAGTGCCGAGGAAGCGGTACTGACGCGCGGCATCGGCGCCATCGACTGGTGGGACCGGGCGCTTCCGGGCGAAGTATCGCGCAACGGCACGCTGGTCGTCGCCCCGGCACGAGATGCCGGCGAACTCAAGCGCTTCGCTTCGCGCACGTCCGGCTTCGAATGGCTTGACGCAGCGGCGATCGCGCGGCTGGAGCCGGCGCTTGCCGGGCGCTTCCAGCAGGCGCTGTTCTTTCCCGGCGAAGCACATATCGATCCTCGCCGGGCACTTGTCTTGCTGCGGCAAAAGCTGGTCGAGCGTGGCGTTGCCTTCGTCGAAGAGACGGATGACGGCAGCGGCCACGATATGATCGCCGACTGTGGCGGCGCGTCTCGGATCGGCGCCATTGCCGGCCTGCGCGGCGTGCGCGGCGAGATGCTCTATCTGCAGACAGGCGAAGTAGAGCTGTCGCGACCGGTTCGGCTCATCCATCCGCGCATCCCGCTCTACATCGTGCCGCGCGGCGATGGGCTCTTCATGTGCGGGGCGACCATGATCGAAACCCACGATGGCGGGCCGATTGCCGCCCGCTCACTGATGGAACTCCTGAACGCCGCTTACACGCTGCACCCGGCCTTTGGCGAAGCGCGTCTCATCGAAACCGGAACCGGCGTCCGGCCGGCCTTTGCCGACAACCTGCCGCGCGTCATGTGCGCTGGAAACACCATCACGCTCAACGGGCTTTACCGCCACGGTTTCCTGCTCTCGCCAGCTCTGGCCGAGGAGGCGGCGGATCTTGCCCTTGCCCGGAACCTGAAGGGAGATGCCGCATGAAACTGATCGTCAACGGCGAGGATCACGACCTCGCAGTCGCGAACCTTGCCGAACTTCTGGCCGCACTCGACTTTGAAGGCGATTGGCTTGCCACCGCCGTCAACGGCGAGCTGGTACATCGGACGGATCGCTCGGCCCATGCCCTGAGCGATCGCGACCGGATCGAAATACTCTCACCGATGAAGGGAGGCTGAGACATGCTGACGCTTTATGGACAGGATTTGCGCTCGCGCCTGCTTCTGGGTACCGCCCGCTACCCCTCGCCGGCCGCCCTTGAAGACGCGGTTCGCGCGTCTACGACCGAGATCCTCACGGTTTCGCTCCGCCGCGAAACCGCCGGCGGCCGCCAGGGCGGCGCCTTCTTCGAACTGATCCGGTCTCTCGGCGTGCATGTGCTCCCGAATACCGCCGGCTGCCACTCGGTATCGGAAGCGGTACTGACGGCGAAGATGGCACGCGAAGTCTTCGGCACGAACTGGATCAAGCTAGAGGTGATCGGCCATCAGGATACGCTCCAGCCCGACGTCTTCGGGCTGGTGGAGGCCGCACGCATTCTCTCAGCCGAAGGCTTCGAGGTCTTTCCCTATACGACCGACGATCTGGTGGTCGGCGAGCGGCTCGTTGAGGCCGGGTGCAAGGTGCTGATGCCCTGGTGCGCGCCGATCGGCAGTGCCATGGGGCCGCAGAACCTCCCGGCGCTCAGGGCCATGCGGGCGCATTTTCCAGATATGCCGCTGATCGTCGACGCCGGCATCGGCCGCCCGTCGCATGCAACGACGGTGATGGAACTCGGCTTCGACGCGGTCCTGCTGAACACTGCCGTTGCCGGCGCAGCAAAACCGGCTCTCATGGCCGCGGCCTTCGCCCGGGCGATCGATGCAGGACGTGACGCCTTTGAGGCCGGCATGCTGGAGCCACGCGATTTTGCCGTCCCCTCCACCCCCGTCATCGGAAAGGCGGTGTTTGCGTGAAACTTGATCCCTTCTACCTCATCGTCGACAGCGCCCGGTGGATCGAGCGGCTGGTGCCGCTCGGCGTCAAACTGGTGCAGCTTCGCGTCAAAGACCGCCCGGAAGCGGAGCTTCGCGACGAGATCCGTGCGGCCAAGGCAGTCTGCAAACGTCATGGCTGCCAGCTTGTCGTCAACGACTACTGGCGCCTCGCGATCGCCGAAGGCTGCGACTTCGTCCACCTCGGCCAGGAGGATCTGGCGGAGGCGGATCTTGCCGCGATCCGCGCAGCCGGCCTGAAGCTCGGCCTTAGCACCCACGACGAGGCAGAGCTTGAGACGGCGATTGCCGCGAAACCCGACTATGTTGCGCTCGGGCCGATCTATCCGACGATCCTGAAGCAGATGAAATGGGATCCGCAGGGGTTGCCGCGGCTCTCCGCCTGGCGGGAACGCGTCCAGCCGCTGCCGCTCGTTGCGATCGGCGGCCTCAACATCGAGCGGATCGCCGGCGTCTTCGAGCACGGCGCGGACAGCGCCGCCGTCGTCACCGATATCACGCTCAATATCGACCCCGAGGGGCGGACACGCGAATGGATTGCACGCACGGCCCCATGGCGCTGATCGAGACAAACGGCAGGGTCACCTGACGCCGCAACGCTGCTTCAGGCAATCGCCAGTTCGGAAAGCCAGGCCGAACCCAGGCCGTGTCTGTCGCAATAGGCCGTGAGGCGGTCGCGCGTCTTGCCCGGTCGGTCAATCCCGAGAAAGCGCGAGGCGTTTTTCCAGAGGATGTTCTGCTGGTGCTCGTCGCTGACGCTGGCGAGCGTCAGCTGCTCGGCAATCCTCGATACATAGGCGTTGTAATCTTTTTCCAGCGCCATCATCGACCAGTCGGTGCCAAACATGAGGTGACGGGCGTCGGGGTCGTAGTCATCAAGCCATTTGTCCAGCAGCTGCCGGATCTCTGCATGGAGGTTCTTGTCGTCGCTGCTGACCAATTCACTGAGATAGCTCAGATCCGCAAACAGGTTGGGGCGACGCTCGTGATCGATCGTCCTGCCGATGATGTCCTCCCAGGTCGGCGGCCCGGAAAACTTGTCCTGGGCACAGGAGACCATCACGCCCGTCGGCGCCCCCGGGCGTATGACTTCGTCGAAAGCGCCGAAATGCGCGAGATTGATCCGCAGCTTGTCGTACTGGTTGGTGTCGAGCAGATCCTTCCAATAGGCGGGGCTTGCAAGGTTGCCGTAGCCGCAGCCGGCCCCGATGCTGTTTTCCGCATGGGCCATGATCGGCACATCGTTGTCGCGGCACCAGACGTAAAGCCGCTTCAGGGCTGCATCGATCGCCGGGTCCGCATTGCCCCATGCCTTGAAGCCCATCGGTGGGTAGATTTTGACGCCGATGAAGCCTTTTTCCATGATCGCATACTGGACGTTTGCCAGCGACGAACCCGGCTTTTGCGCCTCGCGGTGCGGATCGAAGCCGACGAAGCTGTGCATGCGGATGCCATGCTTCCTGGTGACGAGCTGCTGGACCTCGTCCATTACGTCGATCTGGTCGCGCTGCGGCGATGACCGACCGTGCAGCGATTTGTCGAAGTCCAGGATACTCGGTGTGATCAGCGAAAGCCGGCATTTGGACGCGAAGATCTTGATATAAGCCTCGGCCAGGTTTTCCCGGTAATCCTGCATCAGCCGCACGAAAGAAAGATAGGTGCCGATCTGGTCGTGCGCCTTTGCGTTGTTGGCAAGCGTATCGACCTCCGCGTCACTCATGCCGCCCGAACGTCGCTGGTCCAGTCGCCTCTGGAATGTCTGCGGCAGATTGGGGGTGCCGCCGAGTTGCTGCAGCAGGCCGTCATAATCAGGGGATTCGCCGAGGCTGCGCCGTGAGAATGTGGAACGCTGTTCGTTGGCGCGCGAGACCAGTTCCCTGATCGCGACACGCAACTGCTCGTCCTTGCGCCGCGCAAGTTCGGCGTCGGAAATGCGCCGAGCCCCCTTCTTCAGGACAGCGAGCTCATGCTTGACTTTGGGCGCGACGTCGCCAAGCGCGGTCACGAGAAAGACCACCAGCGCGTTTTCCAGTCCCTTCGCTTCCTGCGCATTCGCCGAGAGCCTTTTCTCGGGCATCTTCTCGCGCAGCGCCACGTAGCGAACGAGCCCTTCCACCGGCACATCGGCCGCGTTGAAGAAATGACAATGCACGTCGATGATCGGATGACTGAGACTGCAGGCGCCGGGCGAAGGCAGATGCCGGCATCCGGAAAGCACATTTGCAAGCACGCCCGCCGAAACCAGCCGCAAGACATCACGGCGCGTCACGGCGGCAACCGGACCAGCCCAGTCGACCCCCATCGTCCCCTCCTGTTGCGAGACCCCCTCGAACAATCGGGGAAACATTACTCCGTCCGAAGGCCGCGCGAAACAGCTATTTACTTGCCGTTACTGACATCTCGTAGATCAGCGCGAGTCGTCTTTCAGTCAGACAGGAGGCGTGTTACTCTAAAATCTTGGGGAGAATTTTGCGTGGTTGGTGGCGCCGGCAAATATGAATTCCAACGTTACCTGTCCGGAGCCCTGGTCCATTGGTCCTCCCCGGCAGCGACGGAATCGGCTGCCCCCGCACGGGAAGACTTCCTCGGCTCGCTGCTTTTCGCCGACATTTCCGGCTTCACCCGCTTGACCGCCAAATGGTCCGAAAGCGACCGTGCCGCCGGCGCAGAGCGCGTAAGCCTGCTCCTGAACGCCTTCATGGGCGAGCTCATCAACCATATCGAAGAGCATGGCGGCACGGTCTTGAGTTTCGCAGGCGACAGCCTGATTGCCGGCTGGCGGGCACCCTCCCCAGAAGAACTCGAGCAGACTGCCTGGCGCAGCTGCTATTGCGCCGAACGGATCCGCGAGCAAATCGGCGGCCCGGGCAGCCCAGAAGATGCGCTTCAATTGCGCATTGCCGTTGGCGCCGGTGCCATCACGCTGCTGCACCTGCTGCCGCGCGCCGATCAGCGCTGGCTGATCGTCGGCGGCGACTGCCTGGCTCAGGCCGACCATTGCGGCCAGCTGAGCGATGCCGGCGAAATTCTCGTTTCGGATACCGTGTGGCGCCTGGTCGGCAAGCGCGCCAAGGGTGGGCCGAACCGGGAGGGGACCGCGCGGCTCGACAGCATAGAGCCCTGCTCGACCACGAAGGAAGCGCCGCGCACGCAGCCGGGCTCTACCGCTGACCGGCTTGAGGCCTATCTGCCGCTTTCGTTGCGCAGCCGGCTGCTGTCGCCCCTTTCGGAATGGCTCGCGGATCTCAGAACGGTGACGGCGCTTTTCGTGCATATCGTCGGCCGTGATCTTGATACGGATCTCGATCGGCTGAACAAGCTCATAGAACGATCGATTGCCGTCGTTGGCCGCACCGGCGGCGAGATCCTGCACACGGCCCTTCATGCCGGCGGGCTCGAAGTCTTCGCCGTTTTCGGCCTGCCCGGCAGGAAACATGCCGACAATGCGCGCCGGGCGATCATCGCCGCCCTTCGCCTGTCGAACGAACTCGATGAACCGGATCTCGGCCTGTCGGCAGGCATCTCCACCGGCGAGAGCTTCTGTGGCGCACTCGGCACGATCCACCGGGCCGACTATACTGTCGTGGGTGCTGCCGTGAACATGGCCGCCCGATTGGCGAGCGTTGCGGCAGGCCGCATCCTCGTCGACCAGGCGACAGCCAAGGAGACTGCCGGCCAGATCGCTTTTTCCGGCCCCTGGACGCTTGGGGTGCCCGGCATGCGCGGTGGCGTCGTCGCCTTCGCGCCGATAGCCGAAACGGTCGCGACGATCGACAACAAGTCACCCATTCTTTTCAACCGGGCCGCCGAACTGGCGGTACTCAACGCCTATGTGGAGCGCGCCGGCCGGGGGCAGGCCGCCGGCGTGATGATCGTCAAGGGTGAATCCGGCGTCGGGAAATCGGCGCTGCTTCGCGCCTTTGTCGAAAACTGCCGTGACCATGGCAGCCAGGTCCTGGTCGGCAATGCGGACGATATCGAAAGCGACGTGCCCTATTTTGCCTGGCGCGGGGTGATCCGCGATCTGCTCGGCATCGGCGACCTGCGCGGCCCCGAGGCATCGGACCAGGTGCTGCAGTTTTTCGCCCGTCGCCCGGAACTCGCACATCTGGCGCCGCTGCTGAACGATGCCATCAACCTGACCTTGACCGACACGGTCGAGACGCGGGCGATGTCGGGCGACGGGCGCTCCCACCGCCTGCGCGAATTGCTGCGCGACCTGATGACCGACAGTCTTTCCTGGGGGCGGGGTGTCGTCGTGCTCGAAGACGTGCACTGGCTCGACGAGGCCTCCGGCCAATTGCTCGGACGGCTGGCCTCCGGAACGGCGCCGATCCCGGTCGTCGTATCGACGCGGACGGCCAGGACACAACAGGACCTGACGCGGTGGACCGGTCAACATCATAACGGTGCCCAGACCCTCGACCTTCTGCCGCTTGACTTCGAGGGCACGATCGCGCTTGTGCGCGCTTCGATCGGCAGCAATTCGCCTGCCGATGGCTTCGGCGAAGCGGTCTATGCCCAGTCGGCCGGAAACCCGCTGCTGATCTGCGAAATCTGCCGGATGATCGGCGAGCGCCGACTGCCGAAAGCGGCTGAAGCGCCCGCGCCGCTGTCGCTCGCCGAAACCCGTTCGAACGATGCGACCCTGCTCAATACGGCGAAGGTCACCGTTATCGCCCGGACCGACCAGCTTCCGGCCGAGCTTCAGGCCCTGCTGAAGATCGCAAGCGCCATGGGCGCGACTTTTTCCGTTCCCGAGCTGCAGGCGCTTCCGCCGATCAGGAAATACGCACTCGACATCGAAGCCAGCATCGAGCGGCTGCAGGCCGCCCATTTGATCAAGCCCATGGATGATCGCCCGGGTCGCTTCACCTTCAGCCACGCCGTCATCCGCCAGGCCATTTACGAGAGCATGTTGTCGGAACAGCGCCGCGAGGCCCATCGCGCCATCGCGCAGGCGATGGAGGAGAGCCGGCAACCCGATAACGCCGAGAACCTGCCGCGCATCTTGAGCCATTGGGAACGCGCCGGCGATGCCAGGCTGGCGTTCAACTACCTGGATCGTGTCGCCGAGCTGCGCCTGCGCCAGTTCGATAATGCGGCCGTCGTCGACCTGATCGAGCGCTTCTTCAAGACCGCCCGCGAACTCTCGGTCACGATCACGCCGGCGCGGCGGGCCGCCGCCTGTTTCCTGCTCGGCGAGGCCAGCCTCAATCTCGGCCGCGCCGAGGCGGCAAGGAATGCCTATGAGGAAGGTTTGCGGCTTTCCGGCCTTCCGCTGCCACGCACCTCGGCCGGCCTCGCGCTGCACCTCGTGCTTGATCTTGCCGAACAGGTGTGGCGTCGCGTGACCCACGGGGACAAGGACTGGATCCTGGAACGTGAGATCTCACGATCGCCGTCCGATCCCTTCCTGCTCGCGGCAAAGGCGCATGAGGACCTGACGCGGATCTACTACTTTACCAGCGAAAAACTGCGGCTGATCCATGCAACGCTTCGCGCGACGAACCTTGCCGAAAGAAATAAGTATGTCTCGCCGACGACCGCCACGAACTACGCGAGCCTCGGCGCGATATGCGGCGTCATCCCGCTTCACAAGCAGGCCGAGCATTACAGCCGCCTGGCCGCCGCCCTTTCGGAACGCGTGGATCAGCTGGGAACGCGCGTGCGTGTCGACCTCTTGTCGGGCATGTACCAGATCGGCATCGGCCATTGGCGCGAAGGCAAACAGGCATTCGAGGCCGGTCTCAACAATGCCTCGACCGTCGGTGACCTTCGGCGCTGGTGCGAGGTGGCCGTCGGCCTCGAGACGATTTCGGGCCCCTGGCTACTAACCTCCGCCTTCGAAGGCATCGCACCCTGGGAGATCCTCGTTCAGCGTATCTGTGAAGAGGGCCGCAGACGCGGCGACACCCAGGTGCTTGGCTGCGGCCTGCTCGGCCGCCTCAGGGGCCATGCAGCACTTGGCCGATGGAACACCATTGAAGCCGATCTCGATGAGCTCAAGCAGATCATCACCGCCAAGGCCGATGGGCTGGAACTCGTTCACTGCATCGAGGGCGCATCGCTTCTGGCAGAGGCCGCCCGGCGGCAGGGCAATACGGGTGAAGCAAAGGCCTGGTTCGAACGCGCATTCTCCTGGTGCCAGACGCTCAACCCGGCAATGAAGACACGGACCCTGCCGGCGCTTGCCCGCCTGTTCGACGTCGCGAGCGACCCTGATAGCGGCGACCCCATGGCAGCGCAGCTTGTCCTGCGAAAGCTCGAGCGGTTTGCCCGCGTCTATCCGCTCGGCCGCCCGGCGGCAGCGCTCGGCGAGGCGACCCTGCACGTGCATCGCGGCCAGCAGCGCCGCGCCGAACGGGTCGCACGATACGCCTTCGCGGAAGCAATACGATTGGAGATGCCAGCCGTCGCGCTCGCGTCGTTACACCACCCGGCGGGTCGGAAGGACGCTGCCGCATGGCAGGCCCTGGAGACGATGTTTGCCGTTCGGCAAAACACCTGGAGCGAGGTCCTCCAACTTCATCAAGCCGAGCCACCGACCCATGTCCCGATTGTTGCGTTCGAGGGAGGCCATGCATGAACCAGTCCCGAGTACCTCGCGTCCTGATCGTGCTTGCCCATTTCGACGAGACCAGAAACCCAGAAGGCCGCCCCGATTTCATTCCACAGGGAACCGGACATCTGTTCCTGGCGGGCGCCTTTGCCCGCGATCGGGTCAGCCTTCGCGCCTACAGTGAGTTTCACGACGGGCCGCTTATCGACGAGGCGGCGTTCGCAGACCTCGATATGCTAGTGCTGACCGGCGTCACCGCTGCCTTCGACCGGATGCGCCACCTGACCGCCTATGCCCGCACGAAGTCGCCCGGATGCGTGATCGTTGCGGGCGGACCGGTCGTGCGCAATCTGCCGGTTTCGAGCGCCGAAACCTTCGACTACGCCTGCGAAGGCGACGTCGAGGAGATGCAGGCGGTCATCAGGGAAGTCTTCGGCGAATGGGCCGTCTCCGAGACGATCCTGCCGCGCTTCGACCTTGCCAATTGGGGTGGCCCGATCAGCTACGTCGAGACGAGCCGCTACTGCAATTTCAAATGCAGCTTCTGCGCGCTCACCGCCGAAAACCGGCGCTATCACAGCTACGACCTCGGCTATATCGAGGCGCAATTGCGCAACGTCCCGGCCAAGAAATACGTACTGTTCATCGACAACAATTTTTACGGCAACAGCAAGGATGCGTTTCATGCCAAGCTCGACTTGATCCGGTCGCTGTGGCGAGAGGGGCTGTTTCAGGGGTGGATAGCCCTCGTCACCGGGGATTTCTTCCGAGACCCCGACAATCTCGAAGCCGTTCGTGCGGCCGGCTGTCTCGGTCTTTTCAGCGGTGTCGAGACGCTGAACGAAGCGCAGTTGAAGCGTTATCAGAAGAAGCAGAACCTGGTGGTGCCGCAACTGGAAGCCATCCGGACTTGCCTCAAGGCCGGCGTCGCCTTCCAGTATGGCCTGATGTTCGACCCTTCGTCGCAGACGATGCAGGCGATGCAGGACGAACTCGCCTTCATTACCGGCGAAAGCACCATGCCGTTGCCGGCCTTCCTCAGCCTGACGATCCCGCTGCTCGGCACGCCGCTGTTTGACGAATGCGCCGCTGAGCGGCGCTTCCTGCCTTCAGCCAAACTGCGCGACATGGATGGGTTCACCTTGATGACCCGTCCGATCGACGACCTCGGGGAGGTGGCCCTCTTTGCGCGCAAGCTGTCGCGCCTCGACGGCAACCGCGTCCGCATCCTGCGCCATTGCCTGGGCTTTTATCGCAACTACCGCCACTCGCTTTCCGGCCGGCAGATGATCCATCTGCTCGCCAACAGCCTGCGCCTCGCGCTTCCCTCGGTCCTGCATCGCCATGGCCTGCCGACGCGTTCGGGGAGCGACGACAATCTCACCTACGTCACGACGACCCAGCCGCTCGGGCCACTCTACACGCCGGCGTTCCGGGTCAGCGAAGGCCTCCGCTCGCATTTTGCGCCGACCATGATCACCGACGCTTCCGGAGCGCTCGACGACACCATTGCCCGCAATCTCGAATTTCGCAGCAGCCGGCGGCAACGAACGGGCTTGGGATCGAACACAGCGCAGGCTGAGAGCGTGCCCTCTACGCCTGCGGCAATCTGACCTCCTCATTGCAACCTCCAGTGCGTGAAGTTGGGTCGGCTTGGTAAGATTGGATTCAAACTTTTTGGGTAAGCTTCCGTTAGCTATTCACACCTGTCGGCCGGCGACTGCCGTCGACCTTGTTTTGCGTACGGGTGCCCATGCGTCTTTCAGCTGCGACCGCAATCATCTTTGCCGGCCTTGTTTCCGGCTGCTCCTCCAGTTCAAGCCTGGACACGATCGCACCGCGTCCCTCGCGCGAGACGACCAGTTCCGTCGCGCTCTCGGCCGCACCGGTGCCCGCCGCCAATGTGGGCGCGCGGGTCGCGCAGGTGACCCCGCCCCAGAACGTCCAATCGGCAGCGCCGCAGGAAATGCTCGCCTGGGCCGGCCCCGTTCCGGAGCCTGAAGCCTTCGCGCCCGCGGCAAACACCACGACGACGACGCTCGCCACGCCTGTTCCCGACGCGCGCCCGGTCGCCTTCGTCGCGCCGGAAAATCCGGTGACCCAGGCGATGCCGCAGGGCCGCTCGCGGATCTACGGTCATCGTTTCCGTGACGCCAAGCCGATCAACTTCGGCCGCGCCAAAAATCCGCGCAAGATGGCGGTGCATGGCGTCGACGTCTCGCGCTGGCAGGCTGACATCGACTGGGCTCGGCTGCGGACACAAGGGGCAAACTTCGCCTTCATCAAGGCGACCGATGGCGGCGACCACCTCGACCCGATGTTCAAGAAGAACTGGCGCGCTGCCAAGGCGGCCGGCATCCGCCGCGGCGCCTATCACTTCTTCTACTGGTGCCGCACGGCCGGCGAACAGGCCGACTGGTTCATCCGCAACGTTCCGCGTGAACCGGGCGCGCTGCCGCCTGTCATCGACGTCGAATATAACGGCGAATCGAGCTGCAAGCGTCGCCTGTCGCCGGAGCGCATACGCGAAAAGATGCAGGTGTTCATGGACAAGCTCGAGGCGCACTATGGACAGCGCCCGATCATCTACACCGCACCGGATTTCTATGCCGACAACCTGCAGGGCGCTTTCAAGAACTATCCGTTCTGGCTGCGTGCCGTCGCCCAGCACCCGTCGATCGTCTACCCGAACCGCAAGTGGCTGTTCTGGCAGTATTCCGGTTCTGGCCTTTCTCAAGGCGTCGATGGCAAGATCGACCTCAACGTCTTTCACGGCAGCGAGGACCAGTGGCACGACTGGCTGGAGGCACGGGCGAACTGAACCGGCAGGCTCTCGCCCACCCAGCCGCTCAATCTGACACTACGGCGTCTCAGCCCGCTTGGGCAACTCTAGGCCCGCTCCGCTTGATGCGGTCCAGGAACCGCCGGTAGTCCGGCTGTTCGAGCAGCAAGCGCCGGCCAAGGCCCGCGAGAAAATCGACGTCCTTCGCCTCCAGGCTCAGGCGGTTGTGCAGCCCCAGGATCCGGCGTGCCAGCGCCGGGTCGGATATGTCCGACAGCGCCAGCCTGACGATGCCGACATCGAGATCGCCGCAGCCTCGCTTCGTGCCGCTGCTCCCGCAACGCCATTTCACGAACTTGTCCCGCCAGGCGGGCAGATGGTCGCGCAGGGCATCAAAGCTCTGAAGATTGGGAATGTTGATCATCGCGTCGATGGCGGCGACGATCGCATCCGGCGCCTTGGGGCTGTCGACTGTCTTTGAAAGCTCCCCTCCGATCCGCGTCGAAGCATCGACGACGATGACCATCAGGTGCCTGAGACGCATGGCCCGCTCCGCAGGCAGCGGCTCGGGCGCTGCCCGGCCCATCAGGTGGAGGAGGCTCTGCGTTCCGACGCCATCGACCAGACCGCCGTCGTAGAGCTTGAGATAGTTGAGATCCCTTGCCGTTTCGTAGCGCCCGAGAGAATCGGCATATTCGCGCGCAACGAGCGAGCCCGGCGCCAGAGGCCCGGCCTTTTGCGGTTTCGCTTCCGGCAACGCCTCGCAACCGGTCCGGAAGTTCTGCAGCGTCAGCGGCGCGAAGACGACCGGAACAGCGGCCGAGGCGGCAACCGCATAGGCAAGCGGATAATCGTCGTAGTTGCTGCAGATGGCGGTGAACGACGGACGATCGAAGATGAATGGGGCGCGATTGTAGAGATCGGTCGCGTGGATCACCAGGTTTGGGTGTCCCGGACGCGCGATGTCGCCAAGCTTCGCGCCCTTGAAGAGGTTGGCTTCGAGCCAGGCGGGGAAGCCGGATAGATCGTTTACGCCGCCCCGATAGCCGCGCAGGATATTGGGTGGCGAAAAGGACATCCTGAGCGATGCCTCGACATCACGCCCGAGGAACCGTTGACGGAAATCAGCAAGGCCCGATCGACCGTAAAGGGCGAAATGGGAGGCGAGCACCGCCCCACCGGAGACGCCGGCAACAACGGCGACATCGTCGGCAAGACGGCGCCCGCTTGTGCCCGGTGACGGCGCCTCCGACAGTGCCGACAGCACGCCGTAGCCGAAGGCGGCAGAGCGGGCACCGCCGCCGGAAAAGGCGAGGATGATGCCGGTATCGCCGCCATCCGAAATTGGTAGCGGCAGCGGCACGGCTCCCGTCGTCAGTTCGAGCCGCCTGTTGGTCGGCGTCACATCCGGGCCGGCGCAACCGGCCGCCGCAAGTGCAAATGCCAGCGTGCCGTGGCGCAGAAGCCGCCTTGTACGGACAACCGCAATTTTCCGCACCGCATAGCGGTCGGTAGGCCCCTCTCCGATTTCCTTGAGGGAACGCCGCTTTCGATTGATGACCTTCATGCGTCCTGATCCGGGTTGGCTCCGCCAGCGAGAACCGAGGTTCACGAGCAGGTGCCGCACAGCCTAAGGATCAACATTGAGACAGCATGTCATGCCGTAATCCCGCAACGAATGATTGTGCGGCGGCAGCGATCGGGACTACTTTGCGACAGGATGACAGGTTCCCTCAATGAAGCGGTGCTAGGGTCGCGCGCGTAGGCACATTGCACGAGGTAAAGCGCATTCATGCGGGTCTTGCTGGTCGAAGATGAGAAGGAACTGGCGGGCGCGCTGCGGACCGCCTTGAGCAATCACCGGATGATTGCCGATCATGCACGCGACCTCACTGAGGCCGCCTTGATCCTGAACGATGCCGTCTATGACGTGGTCGTTCTCGATCGCAAGCTGCCCGATGGCGACGGGCTCTCGCTCATCCCCGTGATACGGGCGCGCGGCAATACCGTGCCGGTGTTGATGCTGACGGCGCTCGACGATCTGGCTGACCGGGTCGCGGGGCTCGATGGCGGGGCGGACGACTATATCGGCAAGCCCTTTGCCTTCGAGGAACTGCTGGCACGGCTGCGGGCGCTGGCGCGGCGTCCGGCGCCCGTGCAATCCGATGTCGTCACCGTCGGACGTCTCTCCTTCGATCTCGCACATTGCGAGGCAAGCGTTGCAGGCGCTGCTCTCAAGATGCCCCGGCGCGAGCTTCTGGTGCTCGAAACGCTGACCCGCCGCATGGGACGGATGGTGCTGCGCGCGGCCCTGATGGAAGCCGTGTTCGGTCTCGACGACGAAATCCAGTCCAATGCGCTCGACACCCATATCTCGCGCGTTCGGCGCAAGCTTACGGATGCGGATGCCGGGGTGATCATCAACGGTATCCGCGGCGTCGGCTATCTGCTCAGACAAGACCAATGAGCGGCAGCGCTTCCCATTCGTTCAAATGGCGCCTCGTCGGCTGGCTGGTGCTGTTCGAAACGGTGGCGACTATCGTCGTCATCGCCATCGCCGTTGGTCTGCTCTGGGTGACCGGCTATCTCATCGACGGCTACGAGAACGGCAATGTTGACGTCCTGAAGGACGCGATCACTCGCAATGCCGACGGCGGGCTCGCGCTTCAGGAAACGCCGGAGCTCACCCGATTGCGTCAACAAGCGGGAAAGATCTGGTTTGTTGTCCGCGACAGGGAAGGGAACCGCCTCTCCGAGGGAACCGTGCCAGAAGAATTCGCCTTCGCGATCGCCGGCCTGGAGCGCATGAACGACGCTCGCTTCCGGCTTTCCCCGGACAAGAACGCCCGCCCGGAAGCCGTCGTCAAATGGCTCGAGTCTCCGGCCGGCAGCGTCCAGATCTTCAGCGGCACCGAAGGGCAACTGACCCTTGGCCGTCTGCTGCTCAGCACCACCGGCGCCTTCCTCAGCATCTTCGTGCCGATGCTGCTGCTGCTCGCACTTGCGACCGTGGTCGTCACCCCGATCGTCGTTCGAAGGATGCTCTCGGGCCTGTCGCACGCAGCTTCGCATGCCGCCCATATCGAATACGACCAGCGCGGCATCCAGATGCCGGTCGCGGGCGTCCCCACGGAATTCCTGCCGTTGGTAACCGCGGTCAACGATGCGCTGGTGCGGCTGGACGACGGTTATACGAGACACAAGCGCTTCCTGGCGCAGGCGGCGCACGAACTGCGCACGCCGGTCGCTATCCTCGGCGCCCGCATCGCGTCGCTTCCGCCGGGACCGGACAAGACGCGCCTCAACGAGGACGTGACGCGCCTTTCCATCCTGGCGGGCCAGCTTCTCGATCTCGAACGTCTCGACGCCCAGAAGGATGATTTCAGGCCCGTCGATCTCGCAGCCCTTGCCGAGCGGGTGATCGTCGCACTCGCGCCGCTTGCCTTCGGGGCAGGTTACGAGATGACCTTCGAGGCCGATCAACGCCCTGTCATGGTGACGGGAGACGAGGCGTCGCTGGAGCGAGCGCTGACCAATCTCGTGCAGAACGCCATCGACCACGGCGGTCGGCGCGGCACCATCACCGTCAACGTCGACCCTCAGGGCTCGATCGACGTCTGCGACGACGGCGACGGCATTCCGCGCAGCGAAACCGATCGGATCTTCGAGCCGTTCCAGCGGCTTCGAAAGGACGGCAAGGGCGCGGGCCTCGGCCTCAACCTTGTCCAGAAGATCGTCCACCTGCACGGCGGTTACGTCGATGTCGCCCGCTCCTCTTCCGGCGGCGCCTGCATGCGCGTCGTGCTGCCACTCGCGGCCAACAATGCGGCTTGAAAAGAACAAGCCCCGGACCCTGCGCTGCCTGTCTCGCCCCTTAAATCGGCTAGGACATGGGGGAAGACAGCACGAGGGTCCGGGGCTCGACGCAGCCTGACCGGGAGAAAAAGTCAGGCTGCCTGGACCTTCTTCGACACGCGCGCCCATTCCGGGACCCAGTCGCGATGAGCGACGAGCAGGTCGTCGACGAGCGACCAGATCTGGTCGAGGTCGAGTTCGGCGGCCGTGTGCGGATCCATCATCGCCGCGTGGTAGAGATGCTCTCGGTTTTCAGTCATGAGCGCCTCAACCGTCAGCTCCTGGACGTTGATGTTGGTGCGGATCAGCGCGGTCAGCTGCGGCGGCAGATCGCCGATGAAGGTCGGCTGGATGCCCGAGGCGTCGACCAGGCAGGGCACTTCCGCGGCGCAGTTTTCCGGCAGCGAGGTGATGCAGCCGTTGTTCTTCACGTTGCCGTAGATCACCGACGGTTCGCCGGTCCAGACCGAGTTCATGATCGAGGAGGCGTATTCGTGGCTCTCGGCCACCTCGATCGTCTCGGCCTCCTTGAAAGCGGCCGCCTGCCCCTTCCAGCGCTCGATCTGCTCGACGCAGCGCTTCGGATACTCGTCGAGCGGAATGCCGAACTTCTCGATCAGATCCGGCCGGCCGTCCTTGATGAAATAGGGCGTGTACTCGGCGAAATGCTCCGAGCTCTCGGTGACGAAGTAGCCGAGCCGGGTCAGCATCTCGTAGCGCACCTTGTTGGGGCAGCGCGGGTTCCAGTGGCTCGGCTTCGGGAAACGCCCCTCGCGGTAGCCGCGCACAAGATCCGGATAAAGATTTCGGAAGCTGCCATCCGCCTGTTTGTGCTCGAAGGTCAGGTAGAAGGCCATGTGGTTGATGCCGGCGGCGCGGTAGCGGATCTCCGCCACGGGGATATCGAGATCCCGCGAAAGCTCGTAGGCCGTGCCCTGGACCGAATGGCAGAGGCCGACCTGGCGGATCGTCGGATACTTCTCTGATATCGCCCAGGTGTTGATCGCCATCGGGTTGACGTATTGCAAGAGGATCGCGTTGGGGCAGACCTGCAACATGTCCTCGCAGATCTTCCAGAGATGCGGCACTGTGCGCAGGCCACGCATGATGCCGCCGACGCCGAGCGTGTCGGCAATCGTCTGGCGCAGACCGTATTTCTTCGGCACCTCGAAATCGGTGACGGTGCAGGGCTCAAAGCCGCCGATCTGGAAGGCGACGACGACAAAATCGGCCCCTTCCAGCGCCTTCTTCTGGTTGGAATGGGTCTCGATGTCAGCCTTGACGCCGAGCGTGCGCACCAGCTTGCCGGCGACGATCTCGCTTTCGCCGAGGCGCTCAGGGTTGACGTCCATCAGCGCGATCGTCGCGGCCGAGAGCGCCGGGCGCTGCAGCACGTCGCCGATGATGTTCTTCATGAAGACGGTGGAGCCGGCACCGATGAAAGTGATCTTGGGTTGTCTGGTCATGGATTGCCTCTGCTTTCTAGCGGTCATGCTGCCACATCGAAGGCGGCCCGTACGAGCCTTTCGGTGTAGGCGGTCTTGGGATTGGAAAGAATTTCGCTCACCGGCCCCTCCTCGACGATCTTGCCGTGCTGCATCACCACCACCCGGTGGCAGAGCGCGCGCACAACCTTGAGGTCATGGGAGATGAAGAGGTAGCTCAGGCCCCGCTCGTCCTGCAGCTTGCGCAGCAGTTCGATGATCTGGGCCTGGACAGAAAGATCGAGTGCCGAGGTCGGCTCGTCGAGCAGGATGAATTCCGGCTCCAGCGCGATGGCGCGCGCGATCGCAATGCGCTGGCGCTGGCCGCCAGAGAACTCATGCGGGAAGCGTGAGAGAATGTTGCCGGGCATCCCGGCGGCCGTCAGCGCATCCACCACCCGGTCTACCCGCTCCTTGCGGTTTTCGCCGATGCCGTTGACGACCAAGCCTTCCTCGATGATCTGGCCGATCGACATGCGCGGATTGAGCGATGCGAAGGGATCCTGGAAGACGATCTGGATGCGCGAGCGCAAGGGCCGCATGGCGGTGCGATCCTTGTCGTGGATCGGGATGCCATCGAAGAAGACTTCACCGCCATCGGCATTGATCAGCCTGACCAACGCCTGGCCGAAGGTCGTCTTGCCGGAGCCGGATTCGCCCACAAGGCCGAGCGTCTCGTGCTTGCGCAGATTGAGGCTGAGCCTGTCGACCGCCACCAACTCAGAAAACTGCGAGCGGAAAAGGCCGCCCTTCTTGAGCATGAAGGAGACCTTCACGTCCCGCCCTTCAAGCACGATCGGCGCATTGTCTGGCAGCGGCTTGGCGGCACCGGACGGTTCGGACGAAAGCAGCCGTTTCGTATAGGGATGTGAAGGGTTGGCGAAGAGCGCTGCCGTGGTGTTGTGCTCCTTCACCTCGCCATATTGCATGACGTAGACGTAGTCGGAGAACTGCCGCACCACCGTCAGGTCGTGGGTGATCAGGATCACCGCCATGCCGAGTTCGCGCTGCAGGTCGCGGATCAGGTTGAGGATTTGCGCCTGTACGGTGACATCGAGCGCCGTCGTCGGCTCGTCGGCGATCAGCACATCCGGATCATTGGCGAGCGCCATGGCAATCATCACCCGCTGACGCTGGCCGCCGGAGAGCTGGTGCGGATACTGGTTGATGCGGAGCTCGGGGTCCGGGATCTTCACCTGGCGCAGCAGTTCCAGCGCGCGTTCGGTCGCCACGCGACGGCTCATCCGGCGATGCGCCCGAATCGCCTCGACGATCTGCGAACCGACCGTATAGACCGGGTTGAGCGAACTCATCGGCTCCTGGAAGATCATCGCCAGGCGATTGCCGCGCAAGCTCCGCCGTTCACGCGGCGTGAATTTCAGCACGTCCTTGCCGTCATAGCCGATGCACGATTGCGGGGCGACGGTGGCGCGCTTGGATAACAGCCCCATCACGCTGCGGGCGGTGACCGATTTGCCCGAGCCGGACTCGCCGACGATGGCGATGGTCTCTCCGCGGTAGAGCTGGAAGGACACGTCCTTCACCGCCTCCACCGTGCCATGCTCGACCTTGAAGTGAACCGCGACATTGCGGGCGTCGATGACCGGCCGGCCCTCGCGTTCGGCAAGGGCACGGCGCGCCGAGGGGGCGGCGGTGAGGACGTCGATTGTTTCAGACATGATAC
>NZ_JAEPRP010000046.1:14915-42794 GCF_016652895.1 Ensifer sp. SSB1 | reverse complement strand
GGCCAACACGCGTGTCTGCCGCATCCGCCTCGACGTGATGAGGTGCGACAAGATCATACAGCTGCCGAACCAGCACACGGTTCACGGCCTGCGCGTACAGAAGTACCCGCGCACCGGCTACGTCTTTGCCAATGGCGAAGATCGCGTGCCGATCCCGAACGACGGCTCGGTTCTCGACGACCACAAGCAGTATCACGCGATCTTCTCGGCGATCGACGGCGACACGATGAAAGTCGCGTGGCAGGTCATGGTCGACGGCAATCTCGATAACGTCGACGCCGACTACCAGGGCAAATATGCCTTTGCCACCTGCTACAACTCCGAAGAAGGCGTGAACCTCGCGGAGATGATGGCGAAGGACCAGGACTGGATCGTCGTCTTCAACCTCAAGCGCATCGAGGAAGCGGTCGCGAAAGGCGACTTCAAGGAAATGGGCGGCGTCCCGGTCGTCGACGGCCGCAAGGGTTCGCCCTACACCCGCTACATCCCGGTTTCCAATGGCCCGCACGGCATGAACACGGCGCCGGATGGCATTCACATCGTCGCAAACGGCAAGCTGTCGCCGACCGTTACCGTCATGGACGTGCGCCTGTTCGACGACCTTTTCGACGACAAGATCAAGCCGCGTGACACGGTCGTTGCCGAGCCAGAACTCGGGCTTGGTCCGTTGCATACCGCCTATGACGGTCGGGGCAATTGCTACACGACGCTCTTCATCGACAGCCAGATCTGCAAGTGGAACCTTGAGGATGCAAGGCGCGCCTACAAGGGCGAAAAGGTCAACCCGATCCGGCAGAAGCTCGATGTGCAGTATCAGCCCGGCCACAACCACACATCCATGGGCCAGACCAAGGATGCTGATGGCAAGTGGCTGATTTCGCTGAACAAGTTCTCGAAGGACCGCTATCTCAATGTCGGCCCGCTGAAGCCCGAGAACGATCAGCTCATCGACATCTCCGGCGACGAGATGGTGCTGGTTCACGACAACCCGACGTTTGCCGAGCCGCATGACGCGACGATCGTTCACAACTCGAAGATCAACCCGGTCAGCATCTGGAGCCGCGACGACAGCTTCTTCGCCGATGCGGTCGCCCAGGCAAAGGCCGACAACATCGACCTTCTGATCGATTCCGAAGTGATCCGCGACGGCAACAAGGTCCGCGTCTACATGACATCGGCCGCGCCCGCCTTCGGATTGGAGAGCTTCTCGGTCAAGCAGGGCGATGAGGTGACCGTCTACATCACCAACATCGACGAGGTGGAAGATCTCACGCACGGCTTCTCGATCATCAACTACGGCATCAACATGGAAGTTGCGCCGCAGGCGACGGCTTCCGTGACCTTCACCGCCGATAAGCCCGGCGTGTGGTGGTACTATTGCTCCTGGTTCTGCCATGCCATGCACATGGAGATGAAGGGCCGGATGTTCGTGGAGCCGAAGAAGGCATGATGCGTCTCCACAAGGCGACATTGCTCGGGATGGCGGCAGTCGCCGCCATCCCGGCAACGGCGGGAGCGGAAACGATCCGCCTCTCGCCTACTGCCGTATCGTCCCTCCAGCAAGCCGTCGATACTGCCAAGCCGGGCGATGAACTGGTGCTGGAAAAGGGAGAGTTCTTCGGCCCGGTCACGATCGGCGTGCCACTCACGCTGCGCGGCGAACCGGGCGCCTCGATCAAGGGAAACGGCAAGGGCAGCGTCGTCACCATCACCGCTGAGGACGTGGTCTTCAGCGGCATTACCGTTTCGGGATCGGGCAGCTCGCTCGAAGACATGAATTCGGGCGTCTTCGTCGCGCAAAGCGCCAAGCGCGCCGTCGTCGAAAAGAGCCGGATCGACGGCAATCTTTACGGCATCTATCTGCATGGCGCTGAGAACTCTATTGCCCGCGACAACGTCATCATCGGCACAGGCGAAGGCCGGCTGAGCGAAACTGGCAATGGCGTCACGCTCTGGAATGCGCCGGGCGCTCGGGTAACCGGAAACGACATCAGTTTCGGGCGCGACGGCATCGCGACCAACGCAAGCAAACGCAACGTCTTCAGCGGCAACCGCTTCAGTAATCTGCGTTTCGCTATCCATTACATGTACACGAACGACAGCGAGATCAGCGACAACATCTCCACCGGCAATTCCGTCGGCTATGCCATCATGTTCTCCAGCCGGCTGAAGATCACCGGTAACGTCTCCGATGGCGATCGCGACCACGGCTTGCTTCTGAATTACGCCAACGGTTCGACCATTGCAGGCAACATCGTCAGAGGACGCCTGCAACCCATCTCGCGCTGGGACGAGCGCGGCGTCCGTTCACAGGAGCACGGCATTCCAGCAGGAGACGGCGAAGCCGTCGAAGACAAAACGGGCATGCGCCCCGGTCCGGACAAATGCGTCTTCATCTACAACGCCAACAAGAACCGCCTGCGTGACAACCTGTTCGAGGGCTGTGCGATCGGCATCCATTTCACCGCAGGTTCTGAAAGCAACAAGCTGAGCGGCAACGCTTTCGTCGGCAATCGCAACCAGGTGAAATATGTCGGCGCCCGCTATCTCGACTGGTCCGAGGATGGGCGCGGCAACTACTGGAGCGACAATCCGGCCTTCGATCTCGACGGCGACGGCATCTCCGACAACGCCTATCGCCCCAACGATCTGATCGATCGGGTGCTCTGGACGGCACCGCAGGCGCGCGTGCTGACCAGCAGCCCCGCCGTTCAGGTCGTGCGCTGGGCCCAGGCCCGGTTTCCAGCACTTCTGCCCGGCGGCGTCACCGACAGCCACCCGCTGATGGCGATGCCGGCACGAAAGGAACAATGACCATGACCTCGACCGTTAGCGTCAAAGGGGTTTCAAAAAGATACGGCGGCAAGGTGGATGCCCTGCGGGAGCTTTCCTTCACCCTCGACGAAGGCGAGACCGTTGCGCTGGTCGGCCACAATGGTGCCGGCAAGACGACGCTGATCAAGCTGCTGCTCGGGCTTATCCGCCCGACATCCGGCGAGGTTCGCGTCCTCGGCGAAGATCCGGCAAACGGCGACTTCGGCGTCCGTCGGGCGCTTGGCTACCTGCCCGAGAGCGTGTCTTTTCATATGGCACTGACGGGACGCGAAACCCTGTCCTTCTACGCGCGCCTGAAGCGGGTGGACGTGAGGTCCGCGGACGAACTCTTCGAGCGCGTCGGGCTTGCGGCCAGCGCCGCGGACCGTCCCATCCGCACCTATTCCAAGGGCATGCGGCAAAGGCTCGGCCTGGCGCAGGCGCTGCTCGGCGCACCAAAGGTGCTGTTTCTTGACGAGCCGACGAGCGGTCTCGATCCGGCGCTGCGGCGCAACTTCTACGCCCTCATAGATGAACTGCGTGCCGGCGGAACAACGATCCTTTTGTCCTCGCATGCGCTTGGGGAGCTCGAGGATCGCGCAGGGCGCGTGATCATCGTCAATCGCGGCTCGCAGATCGCAGATGGCACCATCGACGACCTCAGGCGGATCGCGAGCCTCCCGTCCCGGATCCGGGTGCGATCGGACTCCGGCCAAAGACCTGATCTTCTCGAAAGGACCGGCGTCCGCTGGACGGAAGCAGGCGACGGCAGCCTGGAAACCGAGGTGGCGCATGCCGAAAGACTTCCACTGTTGCATCGCCTCAGCGATGCCGCCTCCGGTATCGATACGCTGACGATGATAGAGCCGACACTCGACGATCTCTACGCTCATTTCCTGAACAGCCAGGAGGCGGCGTAAATGCGCAACATCCTGATCATCGCAGCCAAGGAAATTCGCGAAGGCATGCGCAATCGCTGGGTCCTTGCCACGACATTGGTCCTCGCCGCACTCGCGCTGACGCTGACGTTTCTCGGAAGCGCGCCCACCGGCAATGTCGGGGCAAGCCGTCTCGACGTGGTGATCGTCAGCCTTTCCAGCCTGACGATCTTTCTGGTGCCACTGATCGCGCTTCTGATCTCTCACGATGCCATCGTTGGCGAGGTGGAACGCGGCACCATGCTGCTGCTGCTCGGCTACCCCATCGGGCGGGGCCAGATCGTGTTCGGCAAGTTCCTCGGCCACATCGCCATCCTGTGCTTTGCGACCATTTGCGGCTATGGCGCAGCCGCCATCGCACTCGCCTTGATGGGCGGTGCAACGGACGCGCAAAGCTGGCTGGCTTTCGTTTCCATGACAGGATCTTCCGTCCTGCTGGGCGCGGTCTTCGTGGCAATCGGATATTTTATCAGTGCAAGTGCCGGTGAGCGCAGCACTGCGGGCGGCATTGCCATCGGCCTGTGGCTGTTCTTCGTGCTGATCTACGACATGGCTCTCCTCGGCGGGCTCGTGGCGGCACAGGGCCGTTCACTGCCGGACGGGCTGCTCGATTTCCTGCTTCTCGCCAACCCCACCGATGCCTACCGTCTTCTCAATCTCGGCAGCGGCGGCGCTGCTGCGCTCTCGGGCATGGGCGGTGTTGCCAAGAATTCGATCCTCACGGGCGAGGTCCTGCTTACAGCACTCTGCGTCTGGACAGCCGCACCGCTCGCTCTTGCCACCCTGCTTTTCTCCAGGAGGGACATTTGAAACCCGTCCGCTTTGCCCTCATCGTCGCAGCTTCGCTGGTGCTTGCTGCCTGCGAAAACAAGGAACAGGCAGAAATGCCTGCGCCCTATGCCCTCACCCAGGATGCCATGGGCCGCTATTGCGGCATGAATGTTCTGGAACACGCCGGCCCCAAGGGCCAGATCATCCTTGAGAAGATACCGGAAGCCATCTGGTTTTCGTCGGCCCGCGACACCGTTGCCTTCACGATGCTGCCGGACGAGCCGAAGGAAATCGCCGCCATCTACGTATCCGACATGGGCAAGGCGCCGAGTTGGGAGAAGCCCGGCGCCGATAACTGGATCGACGCGCGCAAGGCAGTTTTCGTCATCGACAGCCGGCTTAGAGGCGGTATGGGCGCGGAAGAAGCGGTTCCCTTTTCCTCGCAGGAAGCTGCCCAGGCCTTCATTGCCAAGAATGGTGGCCGCATCGTGCATTTCGCCGATCTTCCCGAAAGCTACATCCTGGGCGCTGGCGAAGGAAACGGCGATGAGGCCGAAGTACCGGGAGGACACGACCATGGCTAAGCCTGTCGGCCGCCGGCGCTTCATCACGATCATGGCGGCTTTCGCCGGGTTGCCGCTGCTGCGCGGAACAGGCCGGGCAGCGCTGCCGGTCGAACCTGTCGTCTGGCACGGTCAGGCTCTAGGCGCGCCGGCCATGCTTGTCCTCAATCATGAAGACCGCGCGCAAGCAAAGGTGCTTGTCACCAGAGTGGTGACAGAGGTTCGCCGCCTCGAGGATATCTTCAGCCTCTATCGCGAGGATTCGGCCCTCAGCCAACTGAACCGCATGGGCGCCATTGCAGCCCCGCCGACCGAGCTCGTCGAACTCTTGGAGATATCGAGGCGTTTTCACGTCCTTACCGGCGGCCGGTTCGAGCCCGCGATACAGCCCCTCTGGGCGCTCTATGCCCGACACTTCGCAAGGCTCGACGCCGACCCTGCCGGGCCTCATCAGGAAAAGGTGCGCGAGGCGCTGGCCCTCGCCGATTTCGGGCAGGTACGCGTCGACCGCAATCGCGTCGCCTTCTCTCGCCGAGGCATGGCACTGACGCTCAACGGCATCGCCCAGGGCTACGTGACAGATCGCGTCGTCGCGCTCTTGCGTGAGGCCGGTGTCACCAGCAGTCTCGTCGACATGGGCGAGAACCGTGCCATCGGCGCACGGGCCGACGGGCAGCCCTGGCGGATCGGACTTGCCGATTTTGAGGATGCGGATGCGGTCGATACGACCCTGGATGTCACCGACCGCGCCGTCGCCACCTCCTCCGGACAAGGGTTCCAGTTCGACGCCGATGGCCGGTTCAGCCACATCCTGGACCCACGGAGCGGCACCACCGCACAGCGGTATTCTCGCGTTTCAGTCGTTGCACCGGAGGCTTCGACGGCTGATGCCCTTTCGACGGCGTTTTCGCTGATGGCGCCCGAAGAGATCGATGCATTGGCAAGGCAGCAGACCTCGGTCGAGGTGCATCTCAAGAGCCAATGATAAGGCCCGATCGGCTAGCGAAACTCATGGACAGACAGATCACTCCGGAGCCCGCTTGATTGGGCGCGCGTCGGCGTTTCTGAAAACGAACGACCGACCGATTGAACGGTCTCTCACACGCCGGCTGCCCCTGGCTTCCCGACTGCGCTCCTTGCCATCGGTCGCCCGAACGTGTCGAAGCGGTTTGCCACGAACCCAGGGTAACGGGGCCGGTCGAACGTCTCCGCTGCCGTAAGGCCCTCCGTCGGCGCGGAGGGCCTTCTGAGCGTACGCTACTGCACGGCACTCGTTCCGTAGACGAGGTTCGGAAGCCACAGTGACAGCTGCGGGAACATGCTGAGCATCACCAGCAGAACCATCATCATCGCGAGATAAGGCAGCACCTCGCGCGCATAGGCCATCATCGGCACTTTCAGCACCATCGACGAGATGTACATCAACCCACCGACCGGCGGCGTGATGCCGGCGATCGTCAGGTTGGTGATGAAGACGACGCCGAAATGCACGCGATCGATGCCGACACCGTCGATGATCGGGATCAGCATTGGGGTCAGGATGATGAGCGCGGCCGATCCTTCGATCGCCGTTCCGATGACAATCAGCAGAACGTTGATGAGGAGCAGCATGAGCAGCGGATTGTCGGTTGCCCCGCCCAGCCAGCCGGACATGGCTTGCGGCACCTGCTCCCAGGCGAGATAGAAGCCGAAGGCCGCGGCCGCGCAGATCATGATCATCACGACGGCGGAATCGCGGACCGACTCGGCAAGCACTTCCGGGATCTGCCGAAGCGTGAATTCGCGGTAGCCGAAGACGGCGACGAAAAGCACATAGACGACCACCACGGCGCCGGCTTCGGTGGTGGTGAAGATGCCGTAGCGCGTGCCCGCGAAGATCACGACCGGGATCGACAATGCCCAAAGCCCGTCGATCAGCGCCCGGGTGCCCTCCGCCCGCGTGGCGCGCTCCTTGCGGAGCGGCTTGTAGCCACGTTTGCGGGCGATGAAATAGGTGGTGATCATCAGTCCGGCAGCGAGCACCAGGCCCGGCACGACACCGGCTGCGAAGAGCCGGCCGATGGAGGTTTCCGCCAGGAAACCATAGACGATGAGACCGATCGAAGGCGGGATGAGGCTGGTGATGATGGAGGCCGAGGAAGTGATGACCGCCGCGAAGGCGCGGCTATAGCCTCGCTCCGCCATTTCGACGCCAAGGGTCTTCGCCAACATCGCAGCATCGGCGTTTGCCGACGCGGTCAGACCGCCGAGCAAGGTGCCGAGCACGGTGCACATCTGCGCCAGCGCCCCGGTCATGTGGCCGACCATCACGTCTGCGAGCGCCAGCAGGCGCCGGGTGATCCCCGATGCGTTCATGATGCAGCCGGCAAGCACGAACAGCGGCAGCGCCAGCAACGAGACGGATTGGCTGCCCTCCGCCATTTCCTGGGCGAAGTTCGCCAGCGGGATCATGTCCATGTTGATGACGAAGAAGGCGAGCGCTCCGATCGCCATAGCCCAGGTGATCGGCGTCGACAGCAGGAAGAGAACGACGACCAGGAGCGAGGGGCCAGCCAGATGGAAGAAGGTCATATCAGCGATTCCACATTGCGATGCAGGCGGGCGGTCCAGGGTCTTTCGGTAATGAGGTGCTGGACCAACATGCCGGCCGAGGCGAGTGCGAGCGGCCCGTAGGAAAGACTGCGCGACAGGTCGAGCGCGATCGTGTGCACATGCCGCGAGGTCCAGGCCTGCCACGCAAAGAGCACCGTCATGGCGATGAAGAAAAGCGCCAACAGAAGATAGTTGAACCAGGCGACAGCCTTCTGCCAGCCCTCGGGGAAGGCTGCGACGAGAACGTCGATAGCGGCATGTGTGCCGAGGCGGACACCGGCGACTGCGCCGAAGAAGACGAGATAGGCGAAGGCCATGATCGCCAGTTCGTATGTCCAGGCAGCCGGCTGCGGGAAGATGTACCGGCTGATCACGCCCCAAAGTATCGAAAAGACGATGACGAGCAGCGCCGCAACGCCGATCGCCTCATCGGCGCGACGCAGGCTGAGCAGAGGAATTGCTTCCTCCGGTGGTGACGTTTCCATGGTTGCCTCGAAGTCCTAGGGGCGGAATGGGATTAGCGGCGGCACTGAGCGGGCGGACATGCCCGCGCGGCCTGGCGTCATCGCGCTTCGACGCGCGAAAGAATGTCCGGGCGTAGCCGTTCGAGCCACGCCCGGCCCAGCATTACTCGGCCATTGCCTTCTGCACCTGATCGTACATCCCGGGCGTGATGTTCGGCACCTTCTCGTAGGCCGCCCGCGAGGCTTCGATGAAGGCCGGAACGTCGATGTCGGTGACGATTTCGACGCCGGAGGCAGCGAGCTGCTTGGCGTATGCATCATCGGTCTCAAGCGTCATCTCAGTCAGTTCCTTGGCGATCGTCTGCCCCTCTTCGAGCAGGATCTTTTGCAGGTCTTCCGGCAGGCCGTTGAAGAACTGACTGGAAGCCACCCAGGCCGTAAACATGATCTGGTGACCGGTCTTCGAAATCACCTTGCGGGTTTCGTTCAGCTTCGCCCCGGCGATCGAGCCGAAGGGACCTTCGGCCGCGTCGACGACACCGGTCTGCAGGGCGTTGTAGACGTCGCCCCAGGGCAGTTCCGTCGGGCGGGCACCATAGTTGCCGAAGGTGGCCATCATGATCGGCGAGGACGGCACGCGAATTGTGACGCCGGCAAGGTCGGCCGGTGAGCGCACCGGCTTGTTGGCGATGATATGGCGATAGCCGAAGAGGCCATTCGGCATGATGATCTTGATGCCCTGCGCTTCCAGCTTGCCGGACAGCTCCTTGTAGAGATCCGAGGCGAAGAGACGGTCGGTCGCGGCGAGATCCGGATAGACATAGGGTCCGGCCAGGATCGACAGATCCGGAACGAACTGGCCGAGCTGGCCATAGTCCGTGGCGCTGAGCAGGCTCGCCCCACTCATGACCATTTCGTTGACCTTCTTCTGCGCCCCAAGCTGATCACCCGTCATGACCGTGATGGCAATGCGACCGCCGGAGCGTTCGCCGACACGTTCGGCATAGGTCTTCATCGCTTTGACGATGGGCTCGTTGGGGTTCACCTGCGAGGTCGAGAACCGCAGGCTGTACTCCTGCGCATTGGCAATGCCGCAACAGGAAAGGGCAGCCAGAGCGGCTGCGACGATCAAGGTCTTCATCAGTTCCTCCTCTTTCCGGACTCCCCTCCGGAACGCACAACGGATGAATGATCTATTCATGAATGAACTTATACGTCAAGAGTGAATGACCGCGCCTCCCGCCAGCGCTTCGCACTGTCCAGACACAAAAGCAAAAAAGCCGGAGCGATGGACCATCGCTCCGGCTTCAGAGTTTTGAATTATTTATTCTTATATGAATCTGTGAATCACCCCCGGAATGTGTATTCCGCGATCGATTGCGGCTTCATCTCGATGGAGAAGCCCGGCCGTTGCGGCGGCATGTAGGCCGCGTTTTCAATCACGCAGGGATCGACGAAGTGCTCGTGCAGATGGTCGACATATTCGATGACACGTCCCTCCTTCGTGCCGGAGACGGCGACGTAGTCGATCATCGACAGGTGCTGCACGTATTCGCAAAGGCCGACGCCGCCGGCATGCGGCCAGACAGGCAGTCCGTACTTGGCGGCGACGAGTAGTACCGCCAGCACCTCGTTCAGTCCCCCCATGCGGCAAGAGTCGATCTGGACGATGTCGATCGCGCCCTCGGCGATGAACTGCTTGAACATGATGCGGTTCTGGCACATTTCGCCGGTCGCCACCTTCACCGGCCCGATCGCCTCGCGGATCTTGCGGTGACCGGCAACATCGTCGGGGCTCGTCGGCTCCTCGATGAAAAACGGCTTGGCGAAGGCGAGTTGCTTGACCCAGTCGATCGCCTCGCCGACCTCCCAGACCTGGTTGGCGTCGATCATCAGGTAGCGGTCCGGCCCGATTACCTCGCGGGCGATCGTCAGTCGCCGGATGTCGTCGGCAAGGTCTCGGCCGACCTTCATCTTGATATGGTTGAAGCCTTCGTCGATCGCCTCCTGGGCGAGACGCCGGAGCTTATCGTCGTCATAGCCGAGCCAGCCCGCCGACGTCGTGTAGCAAGCATAACCTTCCTTCTCGAGTGTCGCGATGCGCTGCGCCTTGCCGGGTTCGACCTTGCTGAGGATGGCGACCGCTTCGTCACGCGTCAAAACGTCGGTCATGTAGCGATAGTCGACGATATCGGCGATCTCTTCCGGCGACATGTCGGCGACAAGCCGCCACACGGGCTTGCCCGCTTCCTTGGCGAGCAGGTCCCAAACGGCGTTGACGACAGCGCCGGTCGCCAGATGCATCGCGCCTTTCTCCGGGCCGATCCAGCGCAGCTGGCTGTCGCTGGTCAGGTGCCGCCAGTAACGGCCGGGGTGCGCGAGAATGTCTGATGTATCCTGGCCGACGATCAAATGCCGCATGGCCTTGATCGCCATGCAGCAAATGTCGTTGCCGCGGCCGATGGTGAAGGTGAGACCATGGCCCGCAACGCCTTGCTTGTCGGTATCGAGGATGACATAGGCCGCGGAGTAATCCGGGTCCGGGTTCATCGCATCGGAACCGTCAAGGCTCTGCGAGGTCGGAAAGCGCAGGTCGAAGACGCGCAGGTCAGTGATGCGGGTCATGGTCACTCCAGTCGGTAGGTATCAATCGTCCGCGCGCACGGACTGCTTCTGGCTGCCGAGGCCCTCGATGCCGAGTTCGACGACATCGCCAGCCCTAAGGTAACGCGGCGGCTTCATGCCCATGCCGACGCCGGGCGGCGTGCCGGTGGAGATGATGTCGCCCGGCTGCAGTGACATGAACTGCGACAGGTACGAAACGAGATAGGCGACGCCGTAGACCATGGTCTTCGACGAGCCGTTCTGCATGGTCTCGCCGTTGACCTTCAGCCACATCGGCAGGTTCTGCGGATCCGGCACCTCGTCCTTGGTCACGAGCCACGGACCGGTCGGGCCGAAGGTGTCGCAGGACTTGCCCTTGGTCCACTGACCTTGACGCTCGATCTGGAAGGCGCGTTCGGAGACGTCGTGCACGGTGCAATAGCCGGCAACGTAGTCGAGGGCTTCGGCCTCGGTGACGTACTTCGCTTTGCGGCCGATGACCACGCCAAGTTCCACTTCCCAGTCGGTCTTCTCCGAGCCGCGCGGAATGATCAGGTCGTCATTAGGGCCGACGATCGCCGACGTCGCCTTCATGAAGATGATCGGTTCGGAGGGAACCGTGGCGCCGGTCTCGGCAGCATGGTCGGAGTAGTTGAGGCCGATGCAGATGAACTTGCCGGTGCCGGCAACGCAGGGACCGAGCCGCTGGTTGCCGTCGACGACCGGCAGACCGGCAAGGTCAAGTGCCTTCAGCTCGGCGAGATTGTCGGGGTCGAGTGCTGCGCCGGAGAAATCGGCGACGTGGCCCGAGAGATCGCGCAAGGTGCCGCTCGCATCGAGGATGCCCGGCTTTTCCTGACCCGGGAGGCCGTAACGAAGAAGTTTCATATCTCTGCTTCCTGCTTGTCTGTTGTCAGATGGTCCAGCCGCCATCGATGGCATAGGCTTGGCCGGTCGTATAGGTGGCGCCCGCGAGATGGACGGCAAGGTCGGCAATCTCTTCCGGGGTGCCGAGACGTCCCATTGGCTGGCGGGCGATAAAGGCGGCCCGCGCCGTTTCATAGTCGCCCTGGGCACGCATGCGGTCCTGCAGCGACGGACTTTCTACCGTGCCGGGGCAAATCGCGTTGCAGCGAATACCCTCAGAGACATAGTCGGCGGCAACGGCCTTGGTGAGACCAATGACCGCCGCCTTGGTAACGCCATAGGCAAACCGGTTCGGCACGCCCTTGATGCTGGAGGCGACGGAAGCCATGTTGATGATAGCGCCGTCCTTGCGCTGTAGCATCGCCGGAAGCACGGCACGAATGGTGCGGATCATCGCCTTGACGTTGAGGTCGAGGGCGAATTCGAGGTCGGAATCCTTCATCTCCAGGATTGAGCCGGCATGCACGAAACCGGCGCAATTGAAGAGCACATCGACGGCGCCGATCTTTGCGACCAGCGCTTCGACGGCCCCAGTATCGAGGACGTCGAGCCGATGGGTCTCGATATCGGCCTCCTTGGCGAGCGCGGCAAGCGCATCGGCGTTGATATCCGTCGCATGCACTTTCGCGCCGGCCTTTGCGAAGGCCAAAGCCGAAGCACGGCCGATGCCTTGAGCGGCAGCCGTAATCAGGACGACCTTGCCTTTAAGATCCGCTGTCATTCTCGATCCCTCATGCTTTGCGTTCGACGACCAGGATATGGTCGGCGGCGAGAACGACCTCGCCACGCTGGTTGATAACTTCTAACCGTTCCACGACGCGCCCCGTCTTCGGCCGCTTCGGATCGTCCTCCTTGGCGGAAATCGTGACGCGGGTGCGGATCGTATCGCCGATATGGACCGGACGCACGAAGCGCAGACGATCATAGCCATAGGAAAAGGCAACCGGATTGATCAGCGATGCCGTGAGCCCGACGCCGATCGAAAAGATCATGGTGCCGTGGGCGATCCGCTGGCCGCCCGGCAGGGTCTTGGCAAACTCTACATCCATGTGGTGCGGAAAGAAATCGCCGGTGTGCCCTGCATGGACGACGAAGTCGGTCTCGGTGATCGTGCGGCCCGTCGTCAGGCGCTCATGCCCCAACTCGTAATCTTCGAAATGGATGATCTGTTCTGACATCTCAGCGTCCCGGAAGTGGCGCGATCGCCGTTGCCGGCGCGGCACTCGATTGATAGGCGGCCTCGACCAGGGCCATCGTCTGCCAGGCGTCCTCCACCGAGCCGATCAGTTCGTGGTCCTCGCCCGTGGCGAAGCGCTGCAGATTGGCCATGCGGTTGACGAAGGCATCGGGGAACCAGGCGCCTTCGAGCGGCACCGAAACCCACTCGCTGCCGCCGGCTGGCTTGATCCAGAGCTCGTCCGGCTCGCCCTTGGGATAGTCGAGATTGACGCCGAGCTTCACATAGGCGGCACCCGACGTACCCGAGATGCGGAACTCGCAGGCCTGGAACTTGCGGCCGAAATCATGATCGTGATTGACCGAGAGCACGCAGCGCACGCGATCGCCATAGTCGAGGATCGCCGCCGTCCGCGTCTGCGCGACGTCATGGTTCGGATGGCCGATCGTCTTCGCATGGACGCCCTGAGGGTTGCCGAGCAGGCCGCGCACGAGATCCAGATAGTGGATCGAGTGCATGGCGATCTCGATGCGCGGCAGGCCTTTCAAGAACGGCCACAGGCCCCAAGGAGTAGCGAGTGCTAGCCAGGCGTCGAAATCGACGACCTCGCCGAGGTATCCCTTGGCGATCGCGTCTTTCAGCGCCAGCATCATCGGCGCGAAGCGAAGCTGGAAGTTGACGGCTGCCTTGAGCTTGCGCGTCCGGCAGATATCGAGAATGGCGGTTGCGGCTACAAGATCCGACCCCATCGGCTTCTGGATCAGTGCGGCAGCGCCCACCGGCAATCGGCCAAGGATCGCCGCATGGGCGCTCGGCGGTGTCGCAAGGTCGAAGATGGCATCCTTGACCGCAAGAGCTTCGTCTTCGGTGCGATAAGCGTGGATGCCCCAGCCTTCCGCAAGCTGTGATGCTTTGGCGTGGTCTGGATCATAAATCCCGGCAACCGGGAAACCGGCCTGGCGATAGGCTGGCAGATGCGCGTCGCCGACGATGCTGCCGGCGCCGAAGATAACGATCGGTTGCGGATTGCTCGGTTTCGGCCACCACTGCCTGAGCGCGCCCGGATCGAAATGCTCAGTCATGATGGAAAACCCCTTCCATCATCGCCCACCACTCACCTTCTTTTCGCGTCTCAAGCGGCTTCTGGCAGGGCATGCACACCGACCACCATTCCTGGTTCTTCGGATGGGCGGCCATCTTGGCCATGTCCGCTTCGAAATCGGAGCCGACATATTCCCAGTAGCCGAACAGCAGGTTTTCCGGCTCCTTGAGGAAGATCGAATAGTTGGTGACGTTGCATTCCGAGATCAGCGCGAGGATCTCCGGCCAGACGGCGGCATGCAGTGCCTTGTATTCGGCGATCTTCGAGGCTTCGAGGCCGATCACCATTCCCATCCGTTGCATGATGACCTCCCTGCCCTAGCCGCGAAACTCGCGGGTGAATTCACCGATCGAGCGGGCGCGCACGGCATCCCAGTCCCAGGAAATCCCGATGCCCGGCTCGGACGGCGCCAATGCGCGACCGTTGCGGATCTCCATGCCCTTGGTCGTCAGGTCGTCGAGCTGCGGAATGTACTCGACATATTTGCCGTTCGGCACCGCGCAGACGAGGCTGACATGCAACTCCATCAGAAAATGCGGGCAGACCGGAATGTCGAAGGCTTCCGCCGCATGCGCGACTTTCAGCCACGGCGTGATGCCGCCGATGCGGGCAACGTCGACCTGGACGATTGAGCAGGCGCCCTTCTGCATGTATTCGCGGAAATGACGGATCGAGTACATGGATTCACCGACCGCAATCGGGGTCGGCGTCGAGCGCGTCAGCCGGATATGGCCATCGAGATCATCGGCCGGCAGCGGCTCCTCGATCCAGGCAAGATCAAGCTCCTTCAGCCGCGACGCGCGGCGGATCGCCTCGTCGACGGTGAAACCCTGGTTGCAGTCGGTCATGATCTCGAAGCCGTCACCGAGCGCCTTACGCATCGCCGACAGACGGTCATAGTCCTCCGAGCCGTGCGGCTTTCCGATCTTCACCTTCGAGCCGGAAAAGCCCTTGGCCTTGGCGGCCAGTGCATCTTCCACCAACGCTTCCTTCTCGATATGCAGCCAGCCACCCTCGGTCGTATAGAGCGGGCAGCTCTCCTTGGCGCCGCCGGCAAGCTTCCAGAGCGGCAACTTCTGCTTCTTGGCGCGCAGGTCCCAAAGGGCCGTATCGACAGCAGCCAGTGCCAGCGCCGTTATCGGGCCGATCGTCGTGGCGTGGGTCGCAAATTCTAGTCTGTGCCAGATCGCCTCGATACAATCGGCATCCTCGCCGATCAGGATCGGCACGAGGTGATCGGAAAGAAGCCGCATCACCGAGGAGCCGCCGGTGCCGATCGTGTAGCTGTAACCGGTGCCTGTCGCGCCATCGCTGTCAGTGACGGTGACGATGGGGGTTTCCTGGCTGACGAAGCTCTGGATCGCATCGGTCCGCTTCACCTTCGGCGGCAGGTCGACCATGCGCAGTTCAATTTTCTCAATTCTTGCCATGTCAGCCTTCCAGAGCCTTGCCGGTATCGATGTCGAAGAGATGGGCGCGCGAGAGGTCGAAGCTCATGCGTACCCTCTCGCCCGAAGCGAGCGGGCGTGGGTTGAGCATGCGCGACACCCAGTCGCGGCCGTTGAATTGAATGAAGACGAGCGTCTCGTTGCCGAGCGGTTCGGTGATCGAAACCGGCAGTCCCACCTCGTGCACGGCCGCCGGATCGCCGGCATGCAGGCCATGGCCACTTGGATAGATGTCGTCGGGCCTGAGGCCGAACGTGACCTTCTGGCCCGGACGCAGTGCCTTGGCAAAACGCGGCGGGATCGGCAGGCGCGCGCCGCTCGCGAAGGTGAGCATGCCGTTGTCGACGATCGCCTCATCCATGTTCATCGGCGGCGAGCCGATGAAGCCGGCGACGAATTTCGTGGCCGGGCGCTGGAACACCTCTTCCGGTGTGCCGACCTGTTCGATGTAGCCGTCGCGCATGATCACGATGCGGTCCGATAGCGTCATCGCCTCGACCTGATCGTGGGTGACATAGATCATCGTCGCCTGCATGCGGGCGTGCAGCTTCTTGATTTCGGTGCGTACCTGCGTGCGCAGCTTGGCGTCGAGGTTCGACAGCGGTTCATCGAACAGGAAGACATCCGGCTGGCGCACGATCGCCCGGCCCATGGCAACACGCTGGCGCTGGCCGCCCGAGAGCTGCGACGGGCGGCGCTCCAAGAGATGGCCGAGATCGAGGATGGCCGCGGCCTCGTCGACGCGCGTCTTGATTTCATCGGCCGAGCGTCCGGCGATCTTCAGCGAGAAACCCATGTTTTCAGCGACCGTCATGTGCGGATAGAGCGCATAGGACTGGAAGACCATGGAGATGTTGCGCGCCCGCGGCGGCAGGTCGTTGACCTTCTTTCCGCCGATTTCGATGGCGCCGTCGCTGACGTCCTCGAGGCCGGCGATCATCCGCAGCGTCGTCGACTTACCACAGCCCGAGGGGCCGACGAGCGCGATGAACTCGCGGTCCTTCACTTCGAGGTCGATGCCGTGGACGACCTCGAGCGCGCCGTAGCGCTTGACCAGTTTCCTGAGGGTAACAGGAGCCATGAACGATTATCCTTTTACCGCGCCGAAGGTGAGGCCCGAAACGAGGTGCTTCTGAATGATGAAGGTAAGGGTCAGCGCCGGTATGATCATCACGACGGCGAGCGCACACATACCGCGCCAGTCGATGGTGAATTCGGCGGTATAGTCGAGCAGTCCGACCGGCAGGGTCTTGGAATTGACCGAGCGGGTGATCTGCGAGGCGAGCGCATATTCGTTCCAGGACGTCAGGAACGCAAAGATGCCGGCAGATGCGATGCCGGGACCGGCAAGCGGAAACTCCACCTGCCAGAAGGCCTGCCAGGGTGTGCAGCCGTCGATCTGGGCGGCTTCAGCGAGATCCTTCGGCACCTGGCGAAAGAAGCCGTCGATCAGCCAGATGGTGAAGGGCACGTTGAGCGCAACGTAGGTCAGGATCAGCGAGAAGTGGGTATCGATGATGCCGGTGCGGGCGTAGAGCATGAACAGCGGCAGCGAGAGCGCGATGCCGGGCACCGCCCGTGTCAGCATGAAGCCGAGGAAGATCGCCGACTTCGCTTTGAAACGATAGCGGGCAAAGGCGTAGCCGCCGGCCATGCCGATCGCGAGCGCGATCACCGTCGAGGTCACCGAGATGATCAGCGAATTGCGGAAATAGTCCCAGACGGGAACGCCGCCCTGACCTGCGCCCGAAAACATGGCGCGATAGGCATCGAGCGAAATGCTCTCGGGGATCCAGACCGGCGGTTTCGCCATGATCTCGACGGTCGGGCGCAGCGAAGACAGCACGATCCAGAGACCGGGCAGGCAGATGACGAGCATGGCCAGAAACAGGCCGATCAGGTGCGCCGTCTTCAACAGGCGGCGGCGCAGGCGGTGCGAAGCGTTGATATCCATTACCACTCGGCTCCGATCTGCTGGCGCGCCGCGGCGAGCTTGCGGAAGAAATAGACGGTGAAGACGATCGACAGGAGGATCGCGACATAGGCCATGGCATTGGCAAGCCCCATGCGGGCGTCCGCATAGGCCGTGCGGCCGACGAGCGTCCACAGCAGCTCCGTGCGCTTGGCCGGCCCCCCGTCTGTCATGATCTTGACGATGTCATAGGCGCGCGCGACGTCCAGCGAACGGATCGTCATGGCGATGAAGGCGAACGGCATGAGATAGGGCCAAGTGACGTAGCGGAAGGTCTGCCAGGGCGTGCAGCCATCGACATGGGCGGCCTCAACCGGATCCTTCGGCATGGCAAGCAGGCCGGCGAGGATCAGGATGGCGAAGACTGCGGTCGAGGACCAGACTTCAGCGATGATGATCGAGAGGAGCGCCAGATTGCCGTCGATCAGCCACGGGATCGCCTGATCCGTCAGTCCCAGCGACTGCAGCGCATTGTTGACGAAGCCGATATTGTCGTTGAACAGGAATTTGAACTGGAAGCCGACGAGCACGGGCGAAAACATCATCGGAAACATCATCATGGTGCGCAGCAGGCGCTGACCATGGGTCGCCTTGTTGACGAGCAGCGCCAGGCCGAGGCCGAGCAGCATCTCCGCGTTCAAGGCCACCGTCAGCAGCAGCACGGTGCGGCCGAAGGCGACCCAGAACTCGGTGTTGCCGAGAACGGTCGCGTAGTTGCGCAGGCCGACGAAGACCCACAGCGTCTCCGGCTTGGTCAAACGGAAAGGCGTGAAGCTCGAATAGAAGGAGAAGAGCAGCGGCAGGACGATCACCGCCGCGAGCACGACAAAGGCCGGTAGCAGAAGCAGGGCCGGCGCTGACAATTTCTTGAGCTTCATCGGGCAGTCCTGAGGATTGCATGAAATGGCTGAGGCGGCGCCGGCGCCTTCAAGGCATCGGCGCCGCCTCGTTGGTATCGATCAGAGCTTGCCGGCGTCTTCCAGAATGCCGGTCGCCTTTGCGGCGGCGGCATCAAGGGCTTCCTTCGACGTCTTGTCGCCGAGGATGGCGGCCTGGAGCTCCGGATAGACGGCGTTGGAGATTTCGATCCATTCGGCCGTCTTCGGAACCGGGAAGGCATGCTTGGCGGCTTCCTGGAAAGCCTGAAGCACTTCCGTCTTGTAGGCGTCGCCCTCGGCCTGCTTGATGTTGTATTCCCAGACGGCGGTGCGGGTCGGCAGCGGGCCGGCAGCCGATTCCAGCTTCTGGCTATCCTCGTTGGTCAGCCACCAGACGAGCGAAGCGGCCGCTTCCTTGTTGGCGCAATCCTCGGTGACCGAGAAGCCGTGATGGCCCGACCAGCCGGTGCGCTTGCCGGAAGAACCGGCCGGCTGCACCTTCACGCCGACATTGCCGGCAACCTTGGACGACTTCGGGTCGTTGAAGAAGCTCGCCCAGCCAGGCCAGTCGAGATTGAGGGCGATCGAGCCCGAGGCAAAGCCCTGGCCGAGGTCATCCCAGAGGTAGTTGGTCGTGCCCGGCGGTACGGCCTTGTCCTTGTAGAGCTTGACGAACCAGTCGAGCGCACGGACACCGGCTTCGGAATTGAAGGCCGGGCGGCCGTCCTTGTCGAGGTACTCGCCACCTTCGGCAACCAGCATTTCATAGAAGCGGCCGTTGATGGCCTCTTCCTTGCCGGCAAACTGCGTACCGTAGAAATTCGGCGGTGCGGCGAAGAACTCAGCCTGATCGCTGACCTGGGCCCAAGTGTCCGGCGGCGCGAGATCGTAGCCGTATTTCGCCTTGAAGGCGGTCTTCTTGGCTTCGTCCTGGTAGAGGCTCTTCTGGTAGTAGAGCGCCGACACGTCGAATTGGGCGCGCGGCAGCATCACCAGCTTGCCGTCGAGCGTCGAAGCGTCGATCAGCGCCGGCACGAACTTGGCGATCTCTTCCGGCGGCAGCAGCGCCAGGAGGTCGGTATAGATGTCAGGATATTGCGGAGCGAAGGAGGAATGGTTGGAGCCCACGCACCAACTGACGCCGCCGGTCGCGATATCCGATTTGATTTCCTTGTCGAGTTCGAAGTGATTCTTCTTCGACAGGATGTTGACCTTGGCGCCGGTCGCCTTCTCCCATTCGCCGATCCGCTCATAGAGCTTTTCGTATTGCTGTCCACCGATCAGCTTGGCGTCGATCGTGACGCCCTCGAACTTGCCGGGCAGGTCGGCGGCTATAGCCGACCCCAGTCCCGCGGCAAGCATGATGACTCCGGCGGACACGCCGGATAGCAGCCTTCTCATCTCCACTCCTCCCTGGGTTCACGCCCTCATCCTGGCGCGATTTTCTCATTTGTGAGAAACTAATTCATATACAAACAATAAATTTATCCAGCGTCAAGGGAGAACTTTCCTTTGTCGGCGCCTTTCTCTGCGTATATGGATATGAATATTCACCAAGGAGGGAACCCATGGACACCGAAGAGTCCGACCGCTATCGCGCGCCCGCCCTCGACAAGGGGCTCGACATTCTCGAGCTGCTCGCCAGCGTCGACGGCGGCCTGACGCAGGCGGAGATATCCAAGCGCCTGAACCGCAGCCCCAACGAGTTTTACCGCATGCTCGACCGGCTGGTGCGGCGCGGCTACGTCACCCGCATTGACGGCGATCGCTATTCCCTGACTTTGAAGCTGTTCGGGCTTTCGCAGCTGCATGCACCGGTGCGCAGGCTCGCTTCCTATGCGACACCGTTGATGCGCGATCTGGCGCAGCGCTCCAAGCAGGCAAACCACCTTGCGGTGTTCGACCGCGGCTCGGCCGTGGTGATCGCCCAGCAGGAAGCCCCTGACTACTGGGGAATTTCGATCCGGGTCGGCTCGCACATCAGCCTGTTCGATACCGGTTCCGGCCATATCCTGCTCGCCTTCCGCTCTGCCGAAGAGCGCGAGATGATGATTACGGAACATGCCAAGAGCAAAGACGAAGTCCCGCGCGGGCCGGAATTCTACGCGCGCCTCGACCAGATTCGCGAACGCGGCTACGAGATGATGGCGAGTGCGCAGACAGCCGGCGTCTATAACCTCTCGGCACCGATCCTCGGCCCCGACGGTCGCGGCATCGCTGCGTTGACCGTGCCCTACATCGCGCTCGTCAACGCGCCTTCGGCGCCGGATATCACCGAAACAATCGCCCTGCTGCTGAAAACCGCCGAACAACTATCGACGCTTGCAGGCTCGGATGTGGTTCCGGCAGCCGATTGACGACCGCCTGAGACGGCACTAATTCTTATTTGAATAGTCAATTCTTATGTAAGAATTCTATCCGGAGGAGAATCGCCTTGATCATCGATACCCATCTTCACCTCATCGACAGGTCGAAGCTCACCTATCCGTGGCTCGCAGGCGTACCGGCGCTCGACCACGACTTCCTTTACGCAGCCTATGAACGGGAAGCGCGCCGGCTCGGCATCGAAGCCTCCCTGCACATGGAGGTCGATGTCGAGCCTTCGGAAATCGAGAAGGAAACGGCAGAGATCGAACGGCTCTCGCGTGGGCCGGACAGCCTGCTCAAGGGCGCCATTGCCGCCTGCCGCCCCGAGGGCGATGGATTCGAAGCCTATCTGGAGCGGCAGGAGGCGAATGGCTTCGTCAAGGGCTTCCGCAGGGTGCTGCATGTCATGCCGGATGAACTGTCCGAAGCATCACGCTTTCGCGACAACATCCGCAAGCTCGGCGGCCGCCGCTTCACCTTCGACCTCTGCGTCCTGCCGCACCAGATCGGAAAGGCGATCGCGCTTGCCGATCTCGCGCCCGACGTTCAGTTCATTCTCGACCATTGCGGCGTCCCCGACATTCGCGCCGGCGCCGAGCACCCCTGGCGCGAGCATATGAGCGAGATCGCGCGCCGGCCGAATGTCACGGCGAAGATCTCCGGCGTCGTCGCCTATGCGGACGAAGCCTGGCAGGTCCAAACGTTGCGCCCCTATGTCGAGCACACCATCGGCGCCTTCGGCTGGGACCGGGTGGTCTGGGGAAGCGACTGGCCGGTCTGCACGCTCGGCGGTAATCTTTCGACCTGGGTCGGCGCCACCCACGCGCTTCTCGAAGGCTGCAGTGCTGCGGAGAAGCGTAAGCTGCTCGCCGACAATGCGCGCCGGATCTGGAATCTCGCCTAGCGAGATCTTGTCGTCACAGGACCGGGACGCCGAGGGCGTCCCGGAGCCCGGATATCAGGCCGCAGTGAAACTCTCCGCAGACAGCCGATTGAGGTCGTCGACGACCTTTCGCGCCGTCTCCTTGCGCAGGAGGCCGTCGTTGATGCGATCCGAGGCCGCCTGCTGGAAGGCCATGTAGCCATCGTGCCGGGGCCGAACCCAGGCTTTCTCCAGCGTCTTGCGCGTGGCACGATAGAAGTCCGAGGTCGCGGCATTGACGACGTCGTCGTCCCAGGCGGCCGCATGGCCGGGCTGCCCGCCACCGGCGGCATAGGGACCGCGCTGCACCTCGCCGCTCGCAACGAAATAGGCGAAATCGATCGCGGCACCGCGCGCTTGCGAAAAGGCCGAAACCGCAATGCCCGTACCACCCAAGGCCGAGCCGGCTGGACCAATGGTTCCGGCAACCGGAATATCGCCGAACTTTACAAGAGACGGACGAAAACCCTGCATCGCGTAGCTGACATAGCCGTAGATCAGCGGCGCGCAGACAACCTTCGAAGCCGGGTCGCTCATCGCCTCGAGCACGGCGATCGGATCCATCGCGAAGCAACCGGAATCAATCAGCTCCGTCAGTTCGCGCAGCCGTTCGAAGGCGTCGATGCCCGCATCAGCATCGATCAGCGGGCCAGTACCATCGCTGCGGCAGGGGTGACCGAGATTGGCGGCAAGCGTGTAGAAACACATCAGGGAATGCGGCGGGCGCATCGGTAGCACCACTCGTCCCTGTCGCGCGAGCGCCAACATCTCGGACCAACTCTCTGCACGGTCCGTCCGATCCGGGCGCCACGCCTGAACCTGGGTTGCCGCGTCGATCGGAAAGGCCCATTGCCGACCCTGCCAAGTATAGCTCGGATAGGAACGTCCGACGCTCGCTTCCAAGAGCGCCTTCCGTTCCGCCTCCCGACCGGCGATATCGAGCGGTGCCAGGCACTTTTCCTTGGTGATCTGGCCGACATGGGGATGATCGATGACGATCAGGTCATAGGCCCGCGCCAGCTCTTCGACGGGATAGGTCTCGAAATCCTGCAGCGAGCGCTTGTCCCATTCCACCGTTATGCCGGTGCGTTCCTGCCAAAGCCGGGAACAGGCGATCATCGGGTCGTAGCCGCGCGGGTGGCTCCAGGTCATGCCCTTCAACGTGATGCTCACAGGCCGAACTCCTCTCGGATCGAGGTGCTATGCTCGCCGATCCGCGGAGCGGCGCGATCCACCTGGGCACGCTTGCCGTTGACCCTAAGGGGCGACCGCGTGGTCAGGATTGAAACATCGTCCTCGCGCACCACCGTCTGCAGCATGTCGAGCACGCGAAAACCTTCGCTTTCGAGCAGTTCGTTCCAGTTCAAAACTCGGGCGCACCAGATGTCTGCTGGCTCAAGGACACCAAGCCAATGGTCGATGGTATTTTCGGCGATCCGCTTGGCGATCAGCGCCTTGATCCTGTCCCGCTCGGAGAACCAGGTCGCCGGGTCGTCGCGATAGGCGTCAAGCTCGGGCATTTCCAGGAGATCCGCGAGTTTGGGGATCGGCGTCATGGCGATGGCGAGATAGCCGTCCTCGGCCGGATAGACCCCGTAAGGCGCCGACAGATAGGCATGGGCGCTGCGGAAGCCGGACCGGGCCGGAAGCCGGCGACCGTCGTTCAAGTGCGTGGTCAGCACCTCGAACTGGAAGTCTACCAGCGCCTCGAGCAGGCTGGTTTCGATCAGGCTCCCCTTGCCACTGATGCCGCGGCGAACCAGAGCGGCGAGAATGCCTTGCGCCGCCGCAGCACCGGCGAGCATGTCGCCGATCGCCAGACCGAAGGGAACCGGCCCCTGCCCTTCGTCGCCATTCAGCCACATCACGCCGGAGCGGGATTGCGCAAGCAGATCCTGCCCCGGACGCTTCACCCAGGGGCCCTCCTCCCCGTAACCGCTGATCGAGGCATAGACGATCTTCGGATTGATCGCCTTGACCGCTTCATAGTCGAGCCCGAGACGCTGAATGACGCCGGGCCGGAAGTTCTGGATGAGGACGTCGGCCTTGGCGAGCAGCGTCTTCAAGGCCGCAAGGTCGGCCTCGTTCTTGAGGTCGATCGCGAGACTCTCCTTGGCGCGATTGATCGCATGGAAGATCGTCGAGTCGCCGCCGATCTCGGTGTCGCTCAGATAGAGCCGGCGCGACAGGTCGCCACCGTCGGGGCGCTCGATCTTGATGACGCGTGCACCGAGATCCATGAGGCGCAGGGAGCAATAGGGGCCGGAAAGAAACTGACTCATGTCGACCACGACAAGGCCCGAGAGCGGCAGTTCGTTTGTTTCGGTCATCGGTATCTTATTTCTCGGTCTTGCCGACAAAATCGGCGGGGTTCTTGTACTTCACGGTTTGCAAGTGCTCGCAGTAGAGCACCAGCTCCCCCTCGCCCTTGAAGACCTGGTAGCTGGCTCGGATGAGCCCGAGCTCCTTGTAGCGCGGGCTTTTGTCCATGTTGGTTCGGATCGTGTAGATCGTGTCGCCGATGAAGACCGGCTTGATGAAGCGTAGCTTGTCGTAGCCATAGGAAAAGGCGTTGACGCAGTTGGTCGCAACGAGCCCGAGCCCCGCGGAGAAGACGAAGGCACCGGCAACAAGGCGGCGGCCAAACATGCCGTCTCGCTCGGCAAACATCTGGTCCTGGACGTAGGGGTGGATGTCGACCACCAGCGTGTTGAACAGGTGGCTGTCACCCTCGGCGATCGTCCGGCGCAGAGACCGGATACGTTGGCCGACGGGCCAATCCTCATAAAACCAGTTTTCCGCGTTCCACACCGGCAGGGCGGCATGGTCTTGCGGCATATCCGTGGGATGCGTCGAGGAAACACCGACGGTCGGCGTGAATTCATGCATGAGCAGACCCTTGCGCAGCGATAGCTAAGTCAGTCCCTGATTTTGGCTGCCGGAGCAGAAATGCTCCGCGAGCAAAACCAGATATCTTCTTATATAAATAGCTTACTCACATATGGGTCAGCATTGCAAGGGTCTCTGGTTTTCGGCGGACGAAAGACACATTTGCAAACAGCAAGGGCTGCGCGTCCGGCCCCCACCTACGCGGACATGGCGCGGCTACCATGGAAATGTCCCGAGGAAGATCAGCCGAGCGATCGCTGGTTCAGCCACACACACGGCAGCGCCGAAGGCGGCCTGCCGCGCCTTCAGTCCGCCTTGGCATTCGTCACTGTCGATCGAGCTACTGTGCGGTGTTCGATCGGAGAGCGATGTCGATAAGGATGTTCGACAAGTTCGCCGGCTGGGACAGGAACGGCGAATGACTGCTTTCCAATGTGTGGGTGATCGTCTTGCCGTCAATGGAACCGTCGACCGTCGCAATCATATGATCCTGACCGGATAGGGGAACTGCGCAATCCCGGGTGCAGCGGATGTAGTGGCGCGGCACCGAGCCAAATCTTCCGGGCGTAATCTCCGATGGAGCCAGTGCGCCGGCGTTGGATTCGTCGCAATGGAGCTGCGATGCGGCCTGCGCAAAGTCAGCCTCCGGCACGTCGGCGTAGAACGATGCCTTCAGCAAAGCCCGATAGGCCTCGTCGGTCGATCCGGCGTGTATGCGCGTTGCGCCGATGGCAATGGGGTCGCCGATGAACAGTTTGGGCGCGAGCGCCGAAGACATGGTTTCGTGCTGAAGCATGGTGAGCAACGGCATGCCCTTCGGCACCATGAAGCCTGCAAGATAGACGACGGCGATTAGCAGGTCCGGAACCCGCTCGGCAACCGCGGAAACCGTCATGCCACCGGCGGAATGCCCGACCAATATGACCTTGCCGCTGCCAAGCGGCGCGGCTTGTTTCACCAACGCGATCACCGCTTCGGTCCGCTCTTCCTGGGTTGCCTCGGCAACCGGCGAGCGCTCACTGGCGAAAGCAACCGGGTCGAACGGACGATGATCGCGTGACGTTGGCGCAAGCGCGTGCACGCCCGCACCTGGGAGGTCGATCGTCAAGGCGGTGAAGCCCTGTGCTTCCAGGAATGGAGTGACCTTGCTCCAGGACGAATGGTTGTGCCAACCGCCGTGGATCAGGACGAAAACTGCCTTGGATGCGGTCATTGCTGCGCCTTCCTTGATCTGATGTCGTTGCTTCAAGTGACTGCCTGGGTGACCGGCGGGCTTACCGCCACCTGCGCCACGTGCCCGAGAGGTTCGAACCAAGTCGATCTCAGACTTCCCTGTTGTCAAACAGGTACATTTGCACGCCCGAACCATCAGGTGCGAAGAGCCTTCGATCAGCAGCGGCCGCTTGTCCCTCCGGGCTCGCAAATGCTCTTTTGAGCGCAGCGAGGTCGTCGAAATGCAACGTCCCGATCCGATAGACATCGGCGACGCCTGCCGGCGTTGCAATGGGACCTTGACTGACTTCGTATTTGCGGAGCCCCGGGAGCTTCTTGGCGAGAGGCACGTGAATGTCGAAGTAGTGCCGATCAAACGCCTCGATATCCGCAGGCGTCGGATAGATCACAATCATATGAGCCATTGTGGTTCTCCTTTGTCTGTTGTGTCCCGCAGGCAAGGAGGCTTTTTTTGTCGAGCCACGCTCGCCAGCGCAATCATCGGGAAAGGGCTTTCATGCACGGGTCGGCGCTTCCCGTTTCCGTGGCGTTTGCTGCCGCAAATTGCTCCGGATGGCAGGCTCGTCGGCCATGGCATGGCTCCTTCGGTTTCGGATATGCCAAGGACGATCAGGAGCGCAGAAACGGATCGCGGCGAAGAAGATTTTTCAGACCGGCATCGCGTTGGAGGAATTCCCCCGACCGACGCCGGACACGGGATTGTGCTTCCGGCTGCTTGGGACCACATGGATGCGCAGAAGAGCATAAGGTTTGCGCCGCACGGGGCAGCCGACTTGCCGGGCCCAAAGATCAGGATCGACTGCTGCCATGCCATCCACGACGTCAACGAATGCTACGCTTCAGACCGCGATCAAGGTCAACATTGTCGTGATTGGCGCCGGGCAGGCCGGGCTGTCATCGGCCTATCACCTGATGAAACTCGGCCTTCAGCCGGGCCGGAACTTTATCGTCCTCGACAAGAACGACAAACCCGGCGGCGCCTGGCAGCACCGCTGGCCGTCACTGACGCTGAGCACGGTCAACCGCCTCCACGACCTGCCGGGCATGGAATTTGCCGAAGTTGTTCCGGTTGGCGAAACAGAGGCGCGGGCTTCGACGGCAGTTCCCAACTACTACGCCGCCTACGAAGAGAAATTCCAATTGCCGATCTATCGCCCGGTCGCAGTCAAGGTGGTCTGCGAACGCTTCGGCCGGCTTCGGGTGGAAACCGACCGCGAGACCTTCTCGGCCGAGGGGCTTATCAACGCCACAGGAACCTGGGAGACCCCTTCCATTCCCGTCTATCCCGGCGCCGATCGTTTCGAAGGACAGCAGCTTCACTCGCGCGACTATCAAACGGCGGCAGCGTTTGCCGGCAAACATGTGATTGTCGTCGGCGGCGGCATCTCGGCACTTCAGCATCTCGACGAAATCTCGCAAGTGACGACGACAACCTGGGTCACGCGCCACGAGCCGCGGTTTCACGATGGGCCGTTCACCCCGGAAGACGGCCGCGCCGCCGTCGCTGCCGTCGAAGAACGGGTGAGGAGCGGTCTGGTGCCGGGATCGGTGGTGTCCGTCACCGGAATTCCGTGGACCCCGGCGTTGCGGGCCGCAGCGGCCCGTGGGGCGCTGAACCGCCGGCCGATGTTCAACGAGATCCTCCCTCACGCCGTACGCTGGCCGGATGGAACGGAACAGAAAGCCGATGTCATTCTCTGGGCGACGGGCTTTCGCAGTTCGCTCGATCATCTCGCGCCGCTGCAACTGCGCGGGAACGATGGCGGCATCGTGATGGGCGGACGTCTCGCGACGCGGGTCGAGAAAGATCCGCGCATCCACCTGGTCGGCTACGGCCCCTCGGCGTCGACGATCGGGGCAAACAGGGCGGGCGGCGCGGCAGCAAGGGAACTGGCCACCCATCTCGGTCTGCTCTGATGTGAGCGAAAGCGCGACTGGTCGAGTGGCCGTTCTTGCGCGACGCGATGCGGCAGCGAAACAATTGCGCGAGCGAGCGGAGCCATCTCGTCACGCTCCCATGTGACATGCGCCGAGAAGGATCCCGTCGTTTGGTTCGAGCGCTCCCGAAAAGACTATGTTAATCAAATGGCGAACGATTCTGAGTTTTTAGTGTGATGAGCCCCAAGACCCGCGGCTATTTGTTTGCCTTCCTCGCCATCTGCATCTTCGCGGGGCAGGACGCGATAACCAAGTATCTGGGTGATCGCTACCCGGCGCT
>NZ_JAEPRP010000046.1:10785-14905 GCF_016652895.1 Ensifer sp. SSB1 | reverse complement strand
CCCGGCGCTCTTCATCACGATGATCCGCTTCTGGGCCTTCGCTCTCTTCGTGTTTGCCTTTGCCGCGTCGTCGCCCGGGGGCCTTCGCGGATCGATTCAAACGCGGCATCCCTGGCTGCAGGTCATTCGTGGCCTTCTGCTGGTCGCAGAGATCGTCGTCATCGTCTTTTCCTACGTTCACGCCGGGCTCGCCATGAGCCAGTCGATCTTCCAGGCAACGCCACTGATCATCACCATCCTGTCGATCCCTCTGCTTGGAGAGGTGGTTGGATGGCGGCGCGGCACGGCGGTACTGGTTGGCCTCGCCGGCGTCCTGGTGATCATCAATCCGGTGAATGTTCACTTCGACATGTCGCTGCTCTTGCCGCTTGTCGCCTCCGTGCTCTTCGCGCTCTACAGTATCGCCACGCGTGCCGTCAGCCGCGAGGATTCCGCGGTAACGAGCCTCTTTTACGCGGGCGTCGTCGGGGCGCTGGCGATTTCGCTGATCGGCCCGTTCTACTGGACCGAAGTCGTCCCATCCGATTGGTTCGCCTTGGCGGCCCTTTGCGTCTGCGGCACGCTCAGCCACTATTTCCTCATCCGGGCCTATGGCCTGCTGCCTGCTGCCGAAGTCCAGCCGGTCACCTATTTTCAGCTGGTTCTCAACGTGATGTTCGCCGTCCTGCTGTTTGGCGAAACGATCACGCACAACATGATCGTCGGCGCCCTCATCGTTGTCGGTGCAGGCCTTTTCACGATCTGGCGCGAACACCAATTGGCCAAACGCTCATAAACCGATCCTGATCGGATTACCGGCGCACTTTGCGATCAAAGTCGGGCTGCTGGGTTTCCGGGTTCGCGCCCCCACCAGCCCCAAGCGCCCACGATGGAACAATTGCCCCACTTTCGTGTTGTCGCAACAGTCCGAGCGGGCAGGTTCCCTAGGGATGGAGTGTGCGATGAAATGGCTTCTCCCAGTCCTATGTATCGCAGCAGGGCCTGCATACGCGCAAAGCCCCGATCTTGAATCGACCTGCATGGCGGTCGCCAGGAATTTCTTCATGGTCGATACCCTCAATGTCGGGGTGGTGCAGTCCTTTCCCGAGATCGAGCCGCCTGGAGCACGCTTCAAGTATGCCGAGAGAGCCGACACGAAGAAGGCAGACATGACAGACACCTTCGAATGCGAGTTCGACAAGACGAGCGCGCCGAAGAAGATCCTGCGCTTCTGCGTTTCGCGCATTTGCTACTCGGCCGACGAAGACGATCCCGTGCGCAAGAGACGATTTCAGGAGATGCAGGTTCTCCTGCAACGAGCAAAAACTGCAAACTGAGCCCGCCAACGGCGTCACTTTCATCGAAATGGCGAGCTAATATCGCATCAAGCCCCGATCGGCGGCGACAGTGGTGGCGCTATTGCGCCTCGAGCTCGAACACGACACGCAGCCGATTTTCCGCGACCAGAAACAACAGCAGATCGCGAAGCTTCGGCTGAGAAACCTCCTGGGCTGCAATTTCAAGCGGAGCCCATTTCAGTTTGCGACTTTGCCTCTCGGGGAAGTCCGCCAGAATTTCCTGAACTTCGAGCAGATGAACGTTGAGGTGATAGCTGAGATCGGCACCGTCCTTGGTATAAAGGAACGAGCCAATTGCCTCGCTCGACACTTGACCTCCAACGCCAGCTTCTTCCATTGCCTCGCGCACGGCCGCAGCGCAGGACGTTTCGCCCTCCTCTATGCGGCCCTTCGGAATCCCCCAACGGCCGTTGCGGCGGCTCGTGGCGAGCAACACTTCCGGATGACCATCTGCTGCAACCCGAAAACAGATCGCGCCGGCCTGTTGGACACATGTGATTGAACGAGCAGCATTTTGCGGCAGCGCATCGCATACCAGCGAGATTTGCTCGGACATTTCTCTCTCGGTCCCGATGGATTGCAGCCAGAATCTTGACTGCATTTATGACAGATATGTGACGCTCCGTCTCGCAATGAGCGATTGAAAAATGGGAGGGGAAACGCCCACATTGCACGTCTTGCTACCTTGTCCTCTGAGCAAGCAACCGCCCCGGCCGCATCAACCGTGTCGGGGACCCTTAGCGGCATCGTAAGTGTCGCACGGAAATGAACCGGTGAAAAAGCGCCCGCAACCAAGGAGCCGCCTTCGGGAAAGCGAGCCTTGATAAAGGCTTCCAAGCGCCATCTTGTCTAGCATATGCGTTCAACCGGCAGTCGCACCTCAAGTGCGCTGCAGCCCTGAACGAAAAATCAAGTCTATTCGACTATAATAAATCGCTGAGTTGGCTCCGGCATGCTCGCAGTATCGCGCGCATTCGGCGGCGCTTGGCCGCGCATCCCGGCGTGCATGAGGAAAAGGTGACGACAAGAATGGGCAACAGGGACTGGATTGCCGGGCTGTCCGTCGCAGGACTGATGCTGCCCGAAGCTGTTGCCTATGCGGGTATTGCGGGCCTGCCACCGCAGCATGCGGTCGTAGCCGCCATTGCCGGCTGCCTGACCTATTCCGTCTTCGGTAGAAGCCGTTTCGCGATCGTGTCGCCGACGTCATCGTCGGCCGCCATTCTTGCAGCAACGATCGCCGCACTGCCCGGTTCGACGGCCGACAAGATTACACTCGTGACCTTGATCGTGGCATTGACCGGCCTCCTGTTCGTGACGGCGTCGCTGCTGCGGCTAGGCAATCTGGCCGGCTTCATCTCCCGCCCCGTCCTTCGCGGCTTCGCCTTGGGCCTCGCGATCACCATCATCATCAAACAGCTGCCCGCCGTTACGGGAGTAAGCGTGCCGGCCACGGATATATTCCATCAGGTCGCGGACCTCGCCGCCGCCTATCCGCAGTGGAATGCCGTGAGCGTCACGGTCGGTCTTGTGGCCCTCGCCGCCCTGCTGCTTTTGCGTTGCCTTCCGATGCTTCCCGGAGCTTTCGTGGTGCTCTGCGGCGGTATATTCGCCTCGAAGCTTCTGGACCTCTCCAGCCATGGCGTGGCAGTGGTCGGCCCGCTATCGATCGCGTTGGCCTGGCCATCGTTATCGCTGGTGGAATGGAGCCAACTCAGGCAACTGGTGCCCTACACGCTTCCGCTCGTGCTCATTCTGTTTGCCGAGTCCTGGGGCACGATCCGCTCGCTGTCGCTGCGCCATGGAGAGACCGTCACGGCCAATCGTGAACTGCTGGCGCTCGGCGCCGCGAATGTGGCGAGCGCCGTCGTTCAAGGCATGCCCGTTGGCGCAGGCTTTTCGGCGGGATCCGCCGCCGAGGCAGCCGGCGCTGAAAGTCGGATGACGGCACCAATCGCTGCGATCGGCCTTGCCGTCCTCGTCATCGTTGGCGCCGGACTCGTGGAGAGCCTGCCCGAACCCGTCTTGGCGGCGGTGGTGATCGCCGCACTGGCCCATGCCCTCGATCCGCGCCCCTTCTTGTGGCTGTGGAAGCTGAAACATGACGTCGTCATTGCGCTCGCTGCGGCAGTGGGGGTCATCGCCTTCGGTGTCGTAAACGGCATCACGATCGCCGTCGCACTCTCGCTGGCCGTTCTGCTGCACAGGCTGGCCACTCCTTATGTCGCAACCCTTGGGCGCCTTGGTCAGGGGCACGATTTCGTCGACCTCGCCCGCCATGCTGACGCCCAACCCATTCCGGGGATTTCCATTTGGCGGCCGGCACAACCGCTTTTCTTTGCCAATGCTGATGCCATTCTCACCGAGACCGCGGCAAGGATCGGCAAGGACCAGACGGTCCGCGCCATCGTCGTCAGCCTGGAAGAGAGCTTCGACCTCGACAGCACCGCGCTCGACGCGTTGCTCGAATTCGACACGCTAGTCCGCGCACAGGGCAAATGCCTGCAATATGCACGTGTGCATGACCGCGTTCGTGATCTGATCGGACTGGCAGCGCCCGCGCTCCTCGCCTATCTCAGCTACAGTGTCGATGACGCCGTAGCCGCCGTTTCTCAACCCGGGGCCACCACGCCCGCACCCGGAGCCGTTCAATGACAACTGTCTATGAGCCGCAATTGCAGCCGGTGGAGATTGCCGACCTTCGCCCGACCCAGCTCACCGTCGGCCTCCTCGAAGTCGCCGACAAACGGCAGGAGTGGCGCAGAACCGCCAAGAAACACGGT
>NZ_JAEPRP010000046.1:0-10775 GCF_016652895.1 Ensifer sp. SSB1 | reverse complement strand
TCGGAATTTCTGGGGCATCATATGGTGCCGGTCGTTCTGGGGCCGAAAGAGCGCGCTTATCTCGTCGACCACCACCACCTCGTTCGCGCCCTTTACGATGAAGGCGTCGCACATGTGCTGACCAGCATCGTGTACGACCTCAGCCATCTCGGCAAGGATGAGTTCTGGTCGGTCATGGACCATCGTCACTGGATGTATCCTTTCGACGCACAGGGCCTGCGACGCTCGCACCACGACTTGCCGAAGACCATCGCCGATCTCGTCGACGATCCCTATCGCTCCCTGGCAGGCGCGCTTCGCCGGGCGGGCGGTTATGCCAAGGACACCACCCCCTATAGCGAGTTCATGTGGGCGAACTTCCTGCGCACGCGGATCGACGCGAAGCTCATCGCCAGCGACATCGGCAAGGCGCTGCATGACGCGCTCGGCCTTGCACATGGCAAATCCGCCAGCTTTTTGCCGGGCTGGTGCGGCGTCTCCGACTGACAGGCAATTTCATCGAGCCGCCCATGGCGATCGCTCCACCAATCGGCAGCAGTCGGAACCGCCCGGAATTTTCCCGGAATCTTCATTGTAGTATTCCGTTAGTACCTACTCGCTCATCAGCCCTGTTAGGCTCCTTCCATTGGTTTTGGGAGGAACACATGACAGCTTCGAAAATTCTGATGATCACCGGCGACTTCACCGAGGACTATGAAACCATGGTCCCGTTTCAGACGCTGCTTGCCTCCGGCTACGCCGTTCATGCCGTTTGCCCCGGCAAGAAGGCAGGAGAAACGGTCGCAACCGCCATCCATGATTTCGAAGGCGACCAGACCTATTCCGAAAAGCGCGGCCACAATTTCGCGCTAAATGCCACCTTCTCCAGTATTCGCGCCGAGGACTATGACGCGCTCGTCATCCCCGGCGGCCGTGCGCCCGAATATCTCCGCCTCAACCCCGACGTCATCAAGGCTGTTCAGCATTTCTTCGAAGCCGGAAAGCCAGTGGCCGCCATCTGCCACGGAGCCCAACTGCTCGCTGCGGCCGGCGTGCTGAAGGGACGCACATGCTCAGCCTATCCCGCCTGCCGCCCGGAAGTCGAACTTGCCGGCGGCACCTACGCCGATATCGCGATTGACGATGCGGTCTCGGACGGCAACCTCGTTACCGCACCTGCATGGCCGGCGCATCCGTCGTGGCTGCGGCAGTTCATGGCTGTGCTCGACGCCTCCGCCCTGCTACAAACGGACGCCGCCTGAGGAAGCGGACAAGGGAGGTCGCGATGTGCGAGTTGTTCATAAAGGCGGACGCGAGGCTCTGGGAAAGCACGACCCGTTCGCTACGCATCGATGGCATGGTGACCAGCGTTCGCCTGGAGAATTTCTTCTGGTCCAAGCTTGAGGAGATCGCACAGCGCGATCGCATGAACGTCACGCAGTTGATCACCAAGCTGCATCATGAATCCATCGATGCCGGCCACGATCTCGGGAACTTCACTTCATTCCTCAGGGTCTGCTGCGCGCGTTATCTCGACCTTCAACTGACCGGAGACATTCCGACAGATGTCAACCAACCGATCGCCGGGCTGAACGCTCCGGCGATCCTCGTTCGCGAGCAGGAAAAGTACCACTGAGCCAGCAGATCTCGACAGCCGAGGGCCGCGAGACACCATCGCACCCTGGCCTGCCCGCCAAAAGCGGCTGAGATCATTGCGGTTCGCCAGCGTTCTCCTGCGAGTGCCAGGCCCGGCTGCGACGCTGCAGGCGGTCGCGTTTTGGACTTTGGCTTGCTGCCGCCCAGCATGACGTGAACGCCGCCGATCGAACCAGGTCTCGCGTTGTCGTGACCGGCAGAGCCGCGCTTGTCGGCCGAGCGCCATCCCTGAAGAGAACAGCCTCCACAGCCGCACTCGGCTCCTCTCATATCGATACGGAAGACTTCCTTTCGGACGATCGGACGCTCTTCAGGCGCAACCCAGCAGCGCTCCAGGCCCTGGGCACAGCCCCGGCCAAACGAAAATCAGACATCCGTCGCTCCAAATCGGCCGTTTCGGCAACTTTCCCGCCCAACTCAAATTTCCGATTCGGCAACTTCCGGAAGAATCCCCACCTAAAACGGGACATTTTCGACAAAAAATGCCATACACGACTGAAATATTCTTGACACAATTCCGTTTCGGAAATTTACTCGGCTCATCAAGGCCGAAATGGAAACGGTGATGACCCAACGCTACCTCGTCGATGATCTGGACCGCGAGATTATTCGCTACCTCACCGAAGACGGGCGCCTTTCGGCGGCCGAAATCGCTGGCCGGATCGGCAGCGCCTCGGAACGCACGATCCGCAACCGTATCGCCGGATTGTTGCAGGCGAAGATGATCGTCATTGGCGCCATTCCTGATCCGGTCGCTCTCGGACGCGATGTCCAGGTTGAACTCCTGATCGAGGTCGAGGCGGGCAAGCAGGAAGAGGTCGCCATCCTGCTCGCCGAATATGACGAGATCGGATACCTCGCCGCCACGAGCGGTACGGCGAATTTGAGCGCGTCGCTCTTCGTCTCTGATCATGCGGCATTGCTCGAATTCATCGATCAAGAGCTGGGCAAATTGCCTGGCGTCAAGCGCGTCACGAGCTCGGTTGTGCTGCGCCTCTACAAGGTATTCGGCACGAGGACGACCGCAATCAGCCGCGGCACGGACCTCGGCAGCAAGAAGAAGGGATAATCCATGCTTCGTATCGGAGTGGATGTCGGCGGAACCAATACGGATGCGGCGCTGCTGCGTGGCCCCGAGGTCCTGGCCACGGTCAAATCCTCGACCACAGCGGACGTGACATCGGGCGTCAGCGCTGCGATCCGCACCGTGCTCGCGGAAGCCGGCGTTTCGGCCGGCGCGGTCAATGCCGTGATGATCGGCACCACGCATTTTCTCAACGCCATCGTCGAGGGCCGTCAGCTTGAAAAGGTTGGCGTTCTCAGGCTTTGCGGTGCGGCGACGCGCTCGCTGCCGCCGATGATCGACTGGCCCGACAGGCTCCGCCCCGTCGTTGACGGCGGCGCAGCCCTGGTCGGGGGCGGCGTCAATTACGATGGCTCGGAAATTGCGCCGCTCGACGATATGGCAATCCGCGCGGCCTGCCGCGACTGGCGCGCTCGCGGCATCTCCGCCATCGCGATCTGCTCGGTCTTCGCCCTTGTCGACCCGAAGATGGAAAACGACGCGGCGGAAATCGTTGCCGAGGAGATGCCGGGCGCGGCAATCAGCCTGTCGCATCGCGTCGGTCGCACCGGCCTCCTGCCGCGCGAAAATGCCACCATCCTCAACGCGAGCCTGCATACGCTCGGGCGTGAGACTGTCGGCGCCTTCCGCTCGGCCTTTGCCGCCCTCGGCCTCACCTGCCCGCTCTTCCTGACGCAGAACGACGGCACGCTGATGGCCGCCGAGTTCGCGGAACGTTATCCGGTCTTCACCATCGCCTCGGGCCCGACCAATTCCATGCGCGGCGCGGCCTTCCTCACCGGGCTTTCCGACGCAGCCGTGATCGACATCGGTGGCACCACCACCGATATCGGCATGCTGGTTGCCGGCTTCCCGCGCACCCGCAGCGAAGGCGCGATGATCGGCGGCGTGCCGACCAATTTCCGCGTGCCGGATGTCTATTCCTTCGGCCTTGGCGGCGGCAGCATCGTACGCCCGGGCCCGTCGGCAACGGTCGGTCCGGATTCGGTTGGCTTCCGCCTACCGGAAAAGGCGCTCTGCTTCGGTGGCGACACGCTGACGGCGACCGATATCGCCGTTGCGGCCGGCCTCGTCGATCTCGGCGACCGCAGCCGTCTCAGCGACATCACGCCGGAACTGGCGCAGCAGTTGCTGGCCCAGATGAAGGCCAGCATCGAGACGGTTCTCGACCGCATGAAACCAAGCGCCGATCCCATTCCCGCCATTCTCGTCGGCGGCGGTTCGGTGCTGGTCGAAGGGCTGCTCGAAGGCACCTCGGTTTCGTTGAAGCCCGATCATTTCGGTTCCGCCAACGCCATCGGCGCGGCGATCGCGCAGGTGTCCGGCGAGGTGGACAGCGTGGTTTCGCTCGAAGGCACCACGCGGGAAATCGCACTGGAATCCATCGTCGCCGAGGCACGGGCGCGGGCCGTCGAGGCGGGCGCTGACGCGGAGACGACCACCCTTGCCGAAATCGAAGAAACGCCGCTGGCTTACCTGCCCGGCAATGCCGTTCGCGTCGCCGCGAAAGTGATTGGGGAGTTGCGGGCATGAAGTATTGGACGCTCAGCGAAGCGGATATCGATCGGATCGCCATCGGCTGCGGCATTCTGGGAACCGGCGGCGGCGGCAGCACCTATCACGGCCTGCTGCGCGCCAAGGCGCTTTTGCGAGAAGGCAAGCGCATTCGCATGGTGCGCCCGGCCGACATGGCGCCGGATGCCCAGATCCTCGGAATCGGCGGCATCGGCGCCCCGACCGTGGGTATCGAAAAGATCCCCGAAGGCAGCGAGGGCGTGCGGCTTCTGCACGCTCTCGAACGGCATCTCGGCCGCAAGGTCGATGCGCTGCTCGGTGATGAGGTTGGCGGCGGCAACGGCATTGCGCCGATGCTGACGGCGGCTATGGTCGACCTGCCCGTCGTCGACGCTGACGGCATGGGCCGCGCCTTCCCGGAAGTGCAGATGACCACCTTCTTCATCCACGGCCAGGCCGTACAGCCCGCGGCTCTCGCCGATGCAGACGGCAACGTGATCGTCGTCACCGACGCGACGACGCCGAAAATGCTGGAAAAGCTGCTGCGCGCCAGCACCATTGCGATGGGATGCACGGCGCTGATGACGACGGCGCCGATGTCCGGTGAATTCGTCCGCCGTTTCGGCGTGCCTCACACCACAAGCCAGGCCTGGAGCCTCGGGGACGCGGTGATGAACGCGCGGGCGGCGAAGGAAGACCCCGTCGACGCCATTTTGAAGCAGTCCGGCGGCGTGCGATTGATGCGCGGCAAGGTCACCGATATCAGCCGCCGCGTCATGGCGGGCTTCACCCGCGGCAAGCTTACCGTTGCAGGGCTCGATGCAGATGCCGGCCGCACGCTCACCGTCGACATCCAGAACGAATATCTGATCGCACGCGAAGGCGAAGAGATCATCACCATGGTGCCGGACCTGATCTGCATCGTGGATTCGGAGACCGGTCGCGCCATCGGCACGGAAGAGCTGCGCTACGGCCTGCGCATCGACATCCTGTCCATGCCGGCTCCGGTGCTGCTGCGCAGTGAGATCGCGCTCGCCTCCGTCGGCCCGCGCGCATTCGGTTACGATTTCGACTTCGTTCCAATGGGCGTCTCCGCCGATGCGCCTGCCGTACCCCATTACAAAGAAGACGCCTAACCGTCCGCCCCTCCAGAACTCGATTGGGAGCCTGACATGAATCGCCGCAATTTCTTGAAAACCGCCGCCCTCACCGCTCTTGCCACAGCCGCCGCGTCGCGCTGGAATTTTGCGATGGCCGAGGGCGCCAGCAGCATCTTCACACTCGCCTATCCGACGAGCTTTCCGGACCTCGACCCGGCTACCTCGTTTTCCAACGACGGTGCGGTGCTCGCCAATGTCTATGAAGGACTGACGCGCTACATCCCCGCGACCGACACGGCCGAAGCCCGGATCGAACCCTTGCTCGCGACCTCCTGGGACGTGAGTGCAGATGGCAAGACCTGGACCTTCACCTTGCGCGACGGTGTAAAGTTCCATGACGGCAGCCCGCTGACATCACAGGCGGTGAAGGGCTCGATCGAACGGACCAAGAAAATCGGCGGCGGTGCTTCGTTCATCTGGAGCCAGGTTTCGTCCATCGAAACGCCCGAGCCACTGAAGGTGGTCTTCGTGCTTTCCGAGCCGCAGCCACTGGACCTCATCGCATCGGCTGGCTTTGCAGCCTGGATCTATGCGCCTTCCTCGCATGACAAGGAGGCTAAGTGGTTCAACGCCGGCAACGATGCAGGAACCGGAGCGTTCAAGATTTCGCGTTACGAGCCCGGCCAGCGCGCCGTACTCGATCGGGCTGAAGGCTATTGGGGCAAGGTGCCGGACGGTGCCTTCCAGACGATCTCCTTCGAGATCGTCGAAGATGCGACGCTCGCCCAGAACATGATCGAGAGTGGCCAGGCCGACTGGACCTACAGCCTTCCCTACGAGAACCTCGAGGCGCTGAAGTCCAATCCCGACCTGAACGTGGTCGTCAATCCGTCCTTCGAAACGCTGTTCGGTCTCTACAACGTCAAGCGCGCACCGCTCGACAAGGTCAAGGTGCGCCAGGCCCTGTCGCTCGCCTTTCCCTATGACGACGTGATCAGCGCGGGAACGAGCGGCTTCGGCACGCGCGCCAAGGGGGTCGTTCCGGCCGGCATCTGGGGTCACGATGCCAATGCGCCGATTCCGAAAACGGATCTCGAAGCTGCGAAGGCCCTTCTTGCCGAGGAAGGCATCGAACCGGGCCTCGAACTGACCATGACCTATTCCACCTCCCAGGCGATCGAAGCGGTGGCAGGCGAACTCTGGAAAGCCAATCTGGAGACGCTCGGGATCACGCTGAAGCTCCAGCCGATGGCGTGGGAGGCACAATGGCAGCTCGGCAAGTCGAACCCCGAGGCGGCGCAGGACATTTTCGTCATGTTCTGGTGGCCGACCTTCGTCACCCCCTACGACTACCTCTTCAATCTGTTCCACAGCGAAGAGAAGCCGAATTTCAATCTCGGCTACTATTCCAACCCCGAGGTGGACGCCAAGATCGACGAGGCGGCAAAGCTCTCGGGCACCGACCGCGCGCGTGCAGAAGCACTGTTCATCGAGGCGCAGCGCAAGGTGATCGAGGACGCGGCGGCCATCTTCATGCTTGACCAGCCCAACGTCCATATCATCCGCGCCGACATCAAGGGTTATGCTGACAATCCGGCCTATGGGCACATCACCTTTGTCAACAATCTGAGCCGGTAGGGCACGCGGGGGGTCTGATGGAACTTCTACGCTACATCCTGCGCCGCACGTTCCTCTCGGCCTTCGTGCTGGTGGGCGTGACCTTCCTGGTCTTCGTGGTGGCACAGGTCGTTCCGTCGGACCCCGCAGCGCTCTATGCGGGCCCGCGTCCCACGGCTGAACAAATCGAAAAGGCGCGTCAGGAACTCAATCTCGACGCGCCCCTTCCGGCCCGTTTCGCGACATTCGCCGGGGCCATGGTTTCCGCCGATTTCGGCATCTCCTACAAGTCCAGGCGCCTGATCGCCGACGACCTCAGGGCCTACCTGCCGGCCACCCTGGAGCTCGCCATCTTTTCGACCGGCCTTGCGCTGCTGATCGGTATCCCGCTCGGCGTCATCGCGGCGGCGCGGCAAGGCGGCTGGGCGGACAGGTTCTGCAGTTTCGGCTCCATCGCCGCCGTTGCCATGCCGACCTTTTTCCTTGCCATGATCCTGCAGCTCATCTTTGCGCAGTGGCTCGGCATCCTCCCGCTCTCCGGGCGACTATCCAGAGAGATCGCAATCGCCGCGCCGCTGCCGATGGTGACCGGTTTCAACCTGATCGATGCATTACTCGCCGGCCGGCTCAATGCTTTCGGCGACGCGCTGACGCACCTGATCTTGCCTGCATTGACGCTCGCGTCCTATCCTGCCGGCGTCGCCATGCGGCTGACGCGCTCAGCCATGATCGAGATCCTCGAGCGCCGACATATCGTTGCCGCCCGCGCGCTCGGGCTCTCCGAACCGCGTATCCTGTTCGGTCATGCGTTGCCGAATGCCATGGGACCGGCACTGACCGTGATCGGTCTCTCCTTCGCCTATGCCCTGACCGGCGCGGTGCTCGTCGAGATCATCTTCGCCTGGCCGGGTCTCGGTCGCTATGTCTCCGAAGCAATCCTTGCCAAGGACTTTCCCGTTATCGCCGCGGTCACCATGGTCGTCACCATCTGCTATGTCGTGATGAACCTCCTGATCGACATCACTCAGGCCCTTGTCGATCCGCGGGTGGCGCTGTCATGAAAAAGCTCACCAAACGCCTCGGCTGGCCCGGCACCCTCGCCCTTGCCATCATCCTCCTCTTCGTGCTCGTCGCGCTCTTGGCGCCGTGGATCGCCCCCTATCCCATCCAGGGTGCCGGCGGCCCGAATGTCGTGGCCAAGCTCTCGCCGCCATCGGCAGATTACTGGCTGGGCACAGACCATCTCGGCCGAGACATCCTCAGCCGTATTGTCTATGGCACCCGGGTCTCGTTGACGAACGGCATACTGATCGTCGCCTTCTCGCTGCTCATCGGCCTGCCGATCGGTCTTGCCGCCGGTTACTTCGGCGGCTGGATCGATGAAGCGCTGATGCGCGGTACCGACGTCTTCCTCGCCTTCCCCGCGCTGCTGCTGGCGGTCCTGATGGCCGCGGCTCTCGGACCCGGCTTCCTGAACAGTGTCATCGCAGTCGCCGTGACATGGTGGCCCTGGTACGCGCGGCTTGCCCGTGCGGAGGTGCTGGTACTGAGGGGGCAACCCTATGTGGAGGCAGCGCAGCTTTCCGGCGTCTCGCATTGGCGCATCATCCTGCGTCATATTCTGCCGGCAACCGGCCGCCCCCTGACGGTGCAGGCAGCCCTTGATGTCGGGCCGGCGCTTCTGACCGCCGCCGCCCTCTCCTTCCTTGGTCTCGGCGTATTGCCGCCGATTGCCGACTGGGGCCAGATGGTCGATGCCGGTCGAAAGTTCTTCCCCGCACGCTGGTGGTATTCGGCCATGCCTGGCCTCACCATCTTCGTCATCGCGCTCGCCTTCAGCGTGCTCGGTGATGCTCTGCGCGACCGCAAGGGAGGGACTGGCCGTGCCTCTGCTTGATATCCGAAACCTGTCAGTCAGCATCCCGACATCAGAAGGCGACGTTCACGCGGTACGTGCGGTCAGCCTTGAGATCGACCGTGGCGAGATCCACGGCGTCATCGGCGAATCCGGCTGCGGCAAGACCATGACCGGGATGGCGGCACTCGGCCTTGCTCCCAAGGGGGCCCGCATCATCGCCGACCGGTTTCATTTCGACGGCGAGGACCTTCGGGAACATGCGGTGCGGCTGCGTGGCCGGCGGATCGGCATGATCGCCCAGGATCCGGCCGCCGCTCTCAATCCGGTCCTCAGTATCGCCAGCCAGTTGGATGATGTAATCCGCGCCCATCGTGACCTGCCGAAGGGGGCGCGACGCGCGGAGGCAGCCGATCTGCTCGCGGCAACCGGTCTGCCCGATCCGGAAAAAGTGCTGCGCAGCTATCCGCACCAGCTTTCGGGCGGCATGCAGCAGCGTGTGGTCATCGCCCAGGCGCTGGCGACCGGTGCAGATTTCCTGATTGCCGACGAACCGACCACAGCGCTCGACGTCTCGGTCGGCGCCCAAGTCCTGGCGCTCCTGCGCAAGTTGGTGAGCGAGCGCGGTCTCACCGTGTTGATGATCACCCACGACATGGACGTGATCGCCGAGGCCTGTGATCGTGCGACCGTGCTCTATGCGGGCCGCTCCGTCGAAACCGGGCCGGTCGATGCGGTGCTGCAGCGCCCCGGCCATCCCTACACCCGCGCCCTGCTCGCGGCACTTCCCGACGCCGCACCGCAAGGGGCGCGGCTTGCCGCCATCGAGGGCTCTATCCCGCCGCCGCGCTCAACGATCGCCGGCTGTGCCTTTGCCGCACGCTGTCCCCAGGCGCTTCGCGAGTGCGCGACCACACCGCCGCCCGAGCGGAGCCGCGCCGCGCACCACTGGCTCTGTCATCTGCCGGAGGACGCCGCATGACCACGCTCCCGATTCTCGACGTCGAGAACCTCTTGATCCGCTACCGCGCCGGCCTCTTTGCCGCCCGGCCAAAGCCCGCGGTCTACGGCGCAAGCTTCCGCCTTGCCAAGGGGGAGACCCTCGGCATCGTCGGAGAGAGCGGCTCCGGCAAGACAAGCCTGCTGCGTGCCATTCTTCGCCTCCTTCCGGTGGAAAGCGGGCAGATACGGCTCGATGGACAGGACTGGCTGGCGTTGAAGGGCAGCGCACTGCGCCGAGAACGCCAGAAGATCGGAGTCGTGCTGCAAAATCCCTTCCTGTCGCTAAGTCCCAGACTGACGATCGCCGAAATTCTCGCCGAGCCGATCCTCGCGCAGGGCGGCCGGCAGAGCCCGACCATTCGGAAGAAAATTGCAGGCCTGCTTTCGGACTGCGGGCTGCCGGCCGACTTCCTCGATCGACGCGCAAGCGAGCTCTCCGGGGGCCAGGCTCAGCGCGTGGCAATCGCCCGCGCCCTGGCGCTGGAGCCGAGCCTTCTCATTCTCGACGAACCGACATCGGCACTCGACGTTTCGGTGCAAGCCCAGATCCTCAATCTGCTCTCGGATTTGAAGGAAAGCCGCGGCCTCTCGATGCTCTTCGTGACCCACAATCTGAAGGTCGTCGCACATGTTTCCGACGCGCTTCTGGTCATGCGGCGCGGTGACGTCATCGAATTCGGCAGAACGAAAGAGGTAATCGAAACGCCGGCCGATCCCTATACGCGTGAACTGCTTTCCTTCGGGCGGCGGGAAAGGTCCGTCGGACGCGAACTCGCTTCAGGTTGACGACGGGCGCACCCATTGAGGCGGCAGAAAAAGCAGAGCGCCTGGGCGGCCGGTGACGAGCCGCTCTCGGAATAACCGACGGCCACCCGCGGGTGACCGTCGGCCCGATCGGCCGAGGCGCCGAACGATGGGTTATTCTGTTACCGTCAACCTGGCATGCATGCCGGCTTCGAAATGTCCC
>NZ_JAEPRP010000351.1:459-2184 GCF_016652895.1 Ensifer sp. SSB1 | reverse complement strand
GTTGATGCCATCGGCAGATCAGGCGCACGGGGTATCGGCACATCAGGCGCACCACTATCGGCAGATCAGGCGCACGAACCGCAGCTAACGCTCTGGCCTGAAAAGCGGAATCCGACCGCTAACTTATCTAACAGAGAATCTTCTTTAACTGTTTCTGTGGGTGCGGAGCACGCGCCCAGTGCCACCCGCGATCATCTTGCCAATGATCGTGCGCGTTCGCAACAAGCTGCGAAAGAACCATCCCGATCTGCCCGTCTTCCGTGGATTCCAGGCATTGAGCCGGAGGACACGCCATGAGCGGATCATCGACATCACCCCGAGCGGCTCACGCTTCTTTCCGTGGTCGATATCAGGATCGCCACAAGCAGGGATCGGAAGGTCGGGCAGCCAAGCTAACTCGCGTCTTCGCTGTCGCAGAATGCGATGCGGACAAGATTCTGAACGTGCTCACCCGAACCCTCGTCCCCTCGGGGGACATCTCTCCGCCGCAGCGGAACTCTCAGCCTATGTCAGCCGGCATCCATGCGGATGACAAGCAGACGACCTTAAACAGCAGGAATGGGCTTCTGCCCGATTGCCTGGCCGTCACCCGTCTTCCAGAGGAAGGTGGTTCCCTCGACCCACATGCGGTGCATCAGAACGGCCATCCGGCGCGCAAGCGCGGTGACCGCGCGCTTATGGCCCCGGTTCTTCACCAGCCGCATGCCCCATGCCTTGAGGGACGACCAGCGCTTCACCCTAACGAGCAGGATGTGTGCGGCCTCGTAGAGCGCAGCCCGCGCCATCGCGTCACCGCTCTTGGACACGCGCCCGGTCCAATCGACCTCGCCAGACTGGTAGGCGCGCGGCGTCAGCCCCAGATGCGCGCCTACGGACTTGGAGCGCCGGAACCGCGACGGCACGTCGATGGTCGCGCGATAGGTCAGTGCCACGATGGGGCCGACACCGGGAACGGTCATCAGCCGCCGGCACACCTCGTCGTCACGGGCGAAGTCCATCGCCACCTTTTGCAGGTTGGCATATTCGACAGCCAGAGCGCGCCTCGCGGTCAACATCGGATTGAGCGCCCGCATCAGCATCGCACGGTCGCCTGCCAGTTCCAGAACGCGCGCCTCGAAGTCGCGCTTCGACACCACGCCCATCTTCAGACCGAAGCTGCGCAGCATGCCGCGGATCGCCAGCTCGATATCCATCAGCTTGCGAACCAGCGTCTGCCTGGCCACCAGCAGGAAGCGCAGTTCCTGCGCGGTCTGCGTCTTTACATGCACGGCGCGGAACCAGCCGGTGCGCATGATGTTGGCGATTCCGCGCGCATCATTGCGGTCGGTCTTGTTCGGCATTGCCGACAGCGCCGCCTTGGCGTGCCGCGTCTCGATGCACACGACCGGCAGACCCGCTTCGGCCATACCGCCGTAAAGCCATTGCGACGGAGCGCCGGCTTCAAGGCCGATCCGCTTCATCACCATGCCGCATTGCGCGAAGAACGCGACAAGATCGTCCGGTTCGGAAGCAACCTTTGCCTCCTTCATCACGGTCCCGTCAGCATCCACAATGCAGATGCTCGTCATCTCAAGGGAAACATCCAGTCCTGCAAAGTAGCCCATGGTCTCTCTCCATTCCGGTTGATGGTGGACCGGCATAAGCCAGCCAGATCACCGTTTACGGTATGGCAAGAGGCGCTTTCTCCACACGCGACGAGAACAGAAACAGTTACCCCAGCTAACT
>NZ_JAEPRP010000351.1:0-449 GCF_016652895.1 Ensifer sp. SSB1 | reverse complement strand
TGACGCGCGCGCACCCGAAGCGTGGTGCCGGTTCTGCCCGAAGGGGCGAGCCATGACGGCCGCGCTCGACGCGCTGCGCCCGCGCAGCCCCCAGCACATCACCGGAGACAAACAATGACCCGTCGCGCCCACCGCAGCGCGCACGGCCGTCCGCTGCCGGACGGGCCTGCGCCCTTCACAACATTGGTCGAGCTGACCTTCGAGAAACGCAAGGTCGAGCACTGGATACGCTTCGGCCGCAAGAGCTACAAGCAGATCATCGACCGCCGCCGCAGCGTCGTCGGTTTCGCGCCGGGCAGCGTCTTTGCCTTCGTGCGATGGGCGAAGGGCGAGCACGGCACTGTCGTTTCCCGCATCGACATTGTGCGCGCCATCGGCCGGGGCGAGCCGTTCCAGACATTGCCGTTCGTGCGCCCCGGCGGCGAAATCCTGTTGCGGCTCGATAGCTG
>NZ_JAEPRP010000350.1:0-2198 GCF_016652895.1 Ensifer sp. SSB1 | reverse complement strand
AGTCGTAACCGCCGAGCAGGTCGAAGGAAACGCCGCCGACCGAAGCCGAAACGATACCCGAAACACCAATGCCGTTCGGCTTGGTGGTTGCGCCTTCGAGTTCGTCGATCGAGACACCAGCCTGGAACGAACCGCCGTCATAGAGGTAGGCGATCGAGTTGAACTCGGTGACGTTGCCGATCGAGTCGGTTTCGCCGTTCAGACCCTTATCCCACCAGCTGTAGAAGAAGCCGGCCTTGAGGCCACCGAGCTGGATGTAGGCTTCGTCGACGTCGATGAGGCTGTCACCGATGTCGGTGTCGTTGTCGGCGTTGAACTCAGCAGCGAAGAAGCCGGTGAGCGTGCCGTACTCGGTGTCGCTCTTGGCGTCGAACGAGATGTAAGCGCGCGAGAAGGCATCCCAGTCAGACGTGCCGGCGTTGCCCCAACCCTGAAGACGGTTGACAGCATTTTCACCGAAGTTGGTCTGGAAACGGATGAAGCCGCCGATCTTGAGGCAGGTTTCAGTGCCCGGGATGTAGAAGTAGCCAGTGCCGAAAGCGTCGCAAACGCGAACGTATTCCATGGGCTCCGGCTCGGCTGCGACGATTGCGTCTGCTGCCTGTGCGCCGGAAACTGCTGCGAGAGCAGCAGCGGAGCCGAGAAGAAGGCTCTTGATGTTCATTTCTGACCTCCAGTCAGAATCGGAAGGTTTTCCGCATCTGACTGGGGCGGCTCCCCAGCTAAAACTCAGCACAATCGAGCCCGCGGGTGGGCATCCGAGGGTTCGCTAGGGGAGTGTTATTTTAGGTGGCGTTCAAGCACCGGCACGCACATGTCGAGATCGTGCGACGCGAGGTGGGCATAACGCATCGTCATCTCGAGCGTCTGGTGACCGAGCCACATTTGAACGCGCCGAAGGTCGATGCCGCCGCGCACGAGACGAGACGCGCACGTATGCCTTAGGACGTGCGGAACGATGTCCTCTTCCTCGCCCAGTCCTGCTTCCAGTTTGGCGGCGTTCCACACTGCGCGATATTTTTGAGGATCAACCGAAGAGAATGGTCCGGGAGACCTGTCCGCAAGTGTCTCCATCGCATCTTTCGCTCTGGACGTCAGGGGTACCGTGCGGCTACGACCGGATTTGGTGACCCAGAACGTTACTCTGCCCTCATAAATATCATTCCATTTTAAAGCGATGGATTCGCCAAGGCGGGCGCCTGTGTCCACCAGGAATATGGAAAGTTGCAAGTAGAGGTCTGATCGGTTGCCGATTTCTCGGAACAACGCTTCCTCTTCGGCGGCCTCCAGGAAGCGGAGGCGCCCGGCTCTTTCTTTTTGCCGCCTGAACTCGGGCAGACTGTGGATGTCACCCATCTTGTACGCTTTCCGCAGCAACTTGCTCAGCGCCGCCATCTTCCTGTTGATGGTTGCGTTGCTGTTGCCGCGTTTGCGTAGTGCGCCGATGAGGCTGTCGAGCATGTCTTGTGAGAAGGTGGTGAACCTGGCGCAGATCAGAATCTCGTCAAGTTCGCCGATGAAGGCCTTTACGTTATATTTGTGGCTGCCCTCTTCCCACAAAATGTCGGCATAGCGCTGAAGCAGTTCACCCAGTGTGGTTTCCTTCACCACCCCGACCGGGCGTTGCGGGCTAAAGCTATAGTTGACCTCATATCCCGAACGCATGTCCGGAAAGCTGAAGTCGCCCGCCTGTTTTTCAGCGTCCTGCCCCACGCTCGCAGTTTCCCTCTCCCTCTTGCGAATGAGGCGGAGAAACCGGCTGTATTCAAGCCAACGCCTTCACCTTTCGGCAATTCTGGCGTCTCAAGGCAAGCAAACGTTGCGAAACAGCAACAGCCCGCAACTCCGAAGAGTTGCGGGCTTCGCTTCTGACCGAGTCAGATGATCTTAGAAGTCGCGCTGCAGACGGACGAAGCCGAGAACCTGATCGTCAGCGTTGTCCTGATCTTCATACTGAACCGAAACGCGGGTCGCGAGGCCTTCGGTGATCTTGTAGTCGAGCGTCAGACCAGCGCGCCACTTGTCGTCGTCGCCGAAGCTGGTGAGCGAGTCCTGCAGGCTACCCCAGTACTGGAAGCCCGGAGTAACAGCGAGCTTGTCGGTTGCATTCCAACGGTAGGAAGCAGCAACGGTCCACTCAGAGTCAGCCCAGTAAGCGTTCGGGTCGGAAGCCCAGATACCAGCGATCTGGAAGACGC
>NZ_JAEPRP010000349.1:0-2208 GCF_016652895.1 Ensifer sp. SSB1 | reverse complement strand
AATTCTCAATGGAAATTATGTGCCTAACCGGCTCAGTTCTGCGCGGAAACCAACACATACCGTCTTTTGCCGTGGAACGTACCCAGGAGCTGCTCACCGATCTGGTCTACCTCATGGAGGCCGGCACGATCGCCAACTGTCCCATCGTCATAGACTCTCCTCTCGCGACGAGGGCCAGCGAGATCTTTCGTCGCCATGCCGCCGAGCTCGAAAATGGTGACATGCTGTCCAGGGCCTTACGTGCCAAGAACGTGCGCTTTACGGAGACCCCGGAGCAATCCAAAGCTATCGACTTCATGAGGGGATTCCATATCGTCATCGCGGCAAGCGGGATGTGCGAGGCGGGCCGCATCAGGCACCGACTGAAGAACTGGCTTTGGAGGGATGAGGGAACAGTTCTGCTTGTTGGTTACCAGGCCGCAGGCACTTTGGGACGACTCCTCGAAGAGGGCGCATCCATGGTTCGCATTCAGGGCGAGGACATGCGCGTGCGCGCCCGCATACGGAAGCTAGACATTTATAGCGGGCATGCCGATGGTCGGCAGCTTGCCCAGTGGGTGCGGACGCGCTGCCCGATAAGTGCCGGCGTTTTTTTGGTACACGGCGAAGATGATGGCCTGGAGGGATTACGGCAAAGGCTGCTGGAGTTCCTTCCCGAAGACAAGGTGGTTCGTCCAAGTCTGGATGCCGCGTTCCGCTTGGAACCGACGGGTCCGGTCTCGATTTTCGAGCATGTGCCGCCTCCGCGCATCGATCCACTTCGTGCGGGACGGACGGATTGGAACAACGATTTCCAATCACTTGTTCTCGATCTTCAGGACGAGTTGGCGAAAGCTGCGGATGACAAGGCACGTGGCGTGGTCATTAGACGTATGCGGCGGGCAATGCAGGAAGATGCTTGACCTTTTTCCCGTATCTGACAGGTGAAATGGAGTACATGGGTCGCAACCGATAGCCATGGCCGAAGACAGCCACAAGATGCCTGTCGTAGCTGCTATGCGGCGCGATATCCCCATCGTCGACGAGCGGTCCCACATCGAGGTAATCTTGCGGCTGATGCAGGATGCGAACGCCCCAGCTGCAACGGTAGTCGACCGCAGCCACCGCGTCGTCGGCCTCATGAACTACGAAACGATTGGTGAATTGCTGATGCTCCGCAATGCCGATGCCCACTTTCGGCCCGGCAGCCGCGGTCTACACTTGCGGTAATCGCGTCGCAGCCCACGGCCTTTGCATCCTCGGCGCACCGCGGGTTGCTAGGTGGGGCGGCGACATCCACCGCCGCCTCAATGGGGCTTCTCAACCTGGGGTGAAGATCAATGGGCCATCAAAATTGGCAAGTTCGCTTCTTTGAGCATGGATTTTGTCACGCCGCCAAGAATTAGCTCCAGCAATTTTGAATGGCCGTAGGCGCCCATGACCATCATGTCTGCATTGATGTCCAATGCATGCCTTAGCAGGGTTTCCGTCACAGAACGGCTCGAGCTCGACAAGGTGGCGACCGTGACGTTGATGCCATGGCGCGCAAGATAAGTTGCGACATCAGCTCCCGGCTCGTCACCACTTGCTCTTGCCGCGGCAACCGGGTCGACCATCGTGACGTGAACCGACTGCGCCATCTTCATCATTTCAAGAGCGTGCCTTGAAGCGTGAGCTGCACTCGGCCGCGAATCCCACGCAAGGAGGATCATCTTTGGCCTCAGGGTCGCATTAACGTCTGGAGGTACGAACAGGATGGGACGCCCTGCTTGAAAAAGCCCGCCGCTGACGACCTGCGATTTCAACTCCTCACTCCCAAAGACGCCGGGTCCAGCCAAAACCAGGTCCGCATAGAGAGCTCGTTCACCGATGTCGTACCCGGGGCCAGCAACCTCAGCATACAGGCTATCGACATCAAACGACAACTCGGCCCCAGTAAGACGTTCGCGGAGCATGGAAACGCGTTCTGTCAGCTTCTGCAGGTTGTGATCGCGCGCCTCCAGCCAACTCGGCGAGAGTGTCTCGTAGCGCCCCGTCGGCACGCGGGACATGGCAACGAGAAGAGCGCTCAAATGAGCTCTCACTTCGCCGCAGAGTTTCATTGCGACTTGCATGTCGTTTTCGATCCCATGCTCGCCAAGTATGCTGAGAATGGTCTTGAATGGCATGTCTTCCTCCAATGAAAGAACGCAAGGGGCAAAACACCTCCATTTGGCGGCGTTTCCTTGG
>NZ_JAEPRP010000348.1:0-2231 GCF_016652895.1 Ensifer sp. SSB1 | reverse complement strand
GACGAAGATCCTCCGGTCTTCGATGACCCGGCCAAGGCGGTCGACGAATTCAAGGCGAAGCTCGCCGCCAATGACTTCGACGGTCTCGCAAAACTTCTCGGGCTCAATGCCGAGAAGCTGAAGGCCGGTGAAGGGGCGATGGATACCTTTGCGCTCATCCGCGAAGGTGCCGCCCGCAATGTCACCGTGAATGATCTCGAAGGACGCAAGATTATCCAGATCGGCGATCGGCTCTGGCCGCTGCCATTCCCGATCACCAAGGGCGAAGATGGCAAATGGGCCTTCGACACCTATGTCGGGCTTGAGGAAATTCTCAATCGCCGCGTCGGCGAGAACGAACTCGAAGCGATCGACACCGTTCAGGCCTACGTCGATGCCCAGACGGAATATGCCTCCAAGGACCGCGATGGCGATGGCGTGCTCGAATATGCCCAGAAGCTGATCAGTAGCCCGGGCCTGACGGATGGGCTCTACTGGCCTGCCGACCAGGGCGATGGTGAAAGCCCGGTCGGCGATGCGATCAGCGAAGCTGCGCTGGAGAAGGCGAAGGCCGGCCAAGGATACTTCGGCTACCGTTTCCGCATCCTGACGTCACAGGGCGACAACATCGCCGGCGGCCGGTACGACTATGTCATCAACGGCAACATGATCGGCGGCTTCGCCTTGATCGCCTCGCCGGTGAGCTATGCCGAGACCGGCGTCAAGACCTTCGTCGTCAACCAGCAAGGCATCGTCTACGAACGCGATCTCGGGCCGAATACCGAAGAGATCGTGCCCTTCATCGACCGCTTCGATCCCGACGACAAATGGGACGTCGTGCCCGATTGAACGGTAATCGCGACTGACGATTTTTTGCCAGGCTGGACATCGTCCGGCTTGGGTCGAAGGCGGCTGCAGCGCTCAGCATCGATTGTCGAGCTTGCTGCCGATTGTCGATTGCCTATGCTTCCCCTTGCCCAATTCTGAACGGCATATGCAGCGAAACGCGATAGCGCGTCGGTCCGACATGGCCGGCGGTCAATGATGCACCCTCAGGGAAATGCGTCCTGACTCGATGAGCGACATTGGCAAGGCCGATGCCAAGCCCCTCTCCCGCCCTGCCGGAGACGGATGCGGCTACGTCATTTTCGACGGAAAGATTGAGGGTCTCCTCGACGCGGCTCGCCTGGATGTGAATTTCGACATCGCCGACGGAACGGCCGACGCCATGCTTTACCGCGTTCTCGACAAGCGGCTGCAGGATCAGGCTTGGCACCATCGCACGCTTGAGTTCAGGAGGGATGTCGATACGAACGACCATGCGATCGGAAAACCGCTCTTTCTCGATATCGAGATACTCTCTCTGCAGGGCCATCCCGTCCACAAGCCGCAATTCGCGCATTGGATCGAGTTGCAGCGTCGACCGCAGAAATCCCGAGAGCGACATGAGCATTCGCTCCGCCCGTTGTGATGCCCCCTCCTCCACCAGGCCGGTGATGGAATTGAGCGTGTTGAAGAGAAAATGCGGATTTTTCTGATATTGCAAAGCGCGCATCTGCGCCGCCAAGGCCTCTTCGCGCGAGGCAATCAGTTTCAGATCCCGGTCGCGGATGTCCATGTGATTGAGCAGCGCGACAAAGAGGAATGACCAGCCAAAGAAGATCGACATGCGGTAACAGACCGCATAGCCGTAATCCATGATATTGAACGGCACGACCGCAGGCGACATGATCACCGTGTAGAGGTAGTAGTCGAGCAGGGACATCCCGAGCGAACTGATCAGGGAAAGCAGCAGGCACACGAAGATTTGCGTGGCGTAGCGATGCTTTCTCATTCGGCTGAGCAAGAGCGCAAACAGAATGGCCAGAACGACAAAGACTGCTTCGAGCACGAGCTTTCCGAGGAACGGCTTGAGCGGATTGTCACCGATTGTGAGCCAGATCGGACTGCTGATCAGCAACTCGGCAGCCGCATAGATCAAGGCCAGGCGCAGGTCGTCGCGGGAAATCGACGTCCATCCAGGAAGCTGTCGGTCGGAATGGTGAAGTGCTTCATGCAAACCCTGTCATGCTGATTTTAGACGGCCATGTCCGAGCGATTGTGTCGCCGGGAGGACAAAGTGGTGGAGCTATTTGAAAGTGCAAACAAGGAAATTTGGCAACTAAAAGGATCAGCAAGCGACTTCAGCCCGCGCGAAGATTGCGTCCGCGTAGCGGGGGATTGGGACGTGGTCTGCGATGGTGGGCGCGCTG
>NZ_JAEPRP010000347.1:0-2278 GCF_016652895.1 Ensifer sp. SSB1 | reverse complement strand
AGTACGTGTTGACGAGCTGGTCGAGCGTGCCGTCGTCCTTGATCATCTTCAGGCCCTCGTTGAAGGCTGCGACGTTTTCGTCGCCCTTGCGGAAGACGAGGCCGAGCGGATCGGATTCCAGGTCCTTGATGGCAACGACGAGCTCGCCCGCAAACTCGCGCTCGTAGGCAGCCGCATTGGCGCCGTTAATGACGACGCCGTCGACGTCCTTGTTCTTGAGCGCGATGATGGCGGCGCTGAATGTATCGTAAGCGGCGACGTTTTCCTTGCCGACGACACTCTCGGCAACCTGGGCATCGGTCGTGTTCGCCTGGGCGGAGAGCTTTCTGCCGGCCTCCTTGAAGGCTGTAAGCGTGATGCCCTGATCGTCAGCCCGCATCAGCACGGCCTGGCTGTTGACGATGTAGGGATCGGAAAAATCCATCGCCTTCTTGCGTTCCTCGGTGATCGAGACGCCCGATGCGACGAGATCGAAGCTACCCTGGTCGAGGGCTGCGAAGATGCCATCCCAGCCGGTCGTGATGAACTCTGCCTGGCAGTTGATCTTGGCGCAGACGGCGTTGACCACATCAACGTCGAAGCCGACGACCTGTCCAGTGGCCGGATCGATGCTCTCCATCGGCGGCGAGGTGGTGTCGGATCCGACTTTCAGCAGCTTGCCGCCGAGATCGGCGGCATGGGACACGCTCGAAGCAAGGGCCGCAATGGCCAGGGCAATCATCAGTTTCTTCATGGTTCTCCTCCTTGGATAATTAACTTTGGATCAGGCGGCCGCCGAGATTGTCGGGCTGCCGTGCGATCAGCGTCGGCCTGAACACCTGCCGCAGCGCCACGGGGTCGTCCCCCTCCATCCGGCGCAACAGAAACTGCCCGAGCGTGCGGCCGAGCACCTCGATCGGCTGATAGAAGGTGGTAATCGGCGGCGTGAAATAGGCACTGACATTGATGTCGTCATAGGCGATGACGTCGACATCGACGCCGATCTGGCGCCCAAGACTGCCGAGCCCCGAGAGCACGCCGAGCGTGGTGGATTCGTTGATGCAGACAAAGGCGGTCGGAGCATCCTCAACCTGCAGGAAGTCAATGACTGCTTGCCGGCCGAAATGGGTCGAGAGATCGCCCTCGGCGATCAGTTCCATCGGCGCGTCGAGACTCGCCTCGCGAAACGCCCGAACGAAACCGTCGATCCTGTCGAGCGCATAGGACAGCCGCCGCTCCGGATTGACGAGCGCAATCCGACGGTGGCCGCCGGCGATCAGCCGCGCGGTTGCCGCATGCGCGGCCCATTCGTTGTCGATGTCGACATGGGCATAGTCGAGATCCTTGCGGCAGCGGCCCATAGAGACGAAAGGGAAATGCTCGGCAACAAGCAGATCGATGCGTGGATCTTCGGCGAGAATGCCGGAGAAGATCAGCCCGTCGGCAAGCCCCTGGTCGACGATGCGGCGCGCCGCTTCGGCGCCGTCGGCGGCGTCGCGGATGACATGCACCGACATGCGATAGTCCGTGCCTTCGAGCGCCTGGCTGATGCCGCTCAAGGTCTGGGTGTATTCGACGCCGTCCCATTCATAATCGCGCGCCGCAGTCACCGGCATCAGCACGGCGGCTTGAAAACTCTTGCCGGTGCGCAGCGCCATGCCACGGGCGTTTGCCTGGTAGCCGACCTCCCGCGCCGCCTTGTAGATGATGTCTCTTGTCGCCGGTGCGACCACGGGGGACTCGCGCAACGCCTTCGAGATCGTGGCGATGGAATAGCCCGTCATCTCGGCCAAGGTCTTGATCGTCGGCGTCGGTGTGCGCCGCGCCCTGTGCATCTCTGTCGCCATGCACCCTCCCAGGCGTCAGCATCTCCTTGAGCATAGAGGTAACAGCCAATAAAAACGTTTTCAAGAAAAATAAAAACGTTTTTATTTTAAAGGAGAGAACGTGAACGCGGGGTTGTTTCGCTCTCAATGCGCTTCAGGAGAACAGAAACCGCGGCCGTGTCGAGCAAAGTCAGGCGGCGATCCTGGCTTCCATTTGAAGAGCCTTCCGTTTCAGAAGAACTTGCAGACCTTCGCAATCCGATATCTGTTGCCGCCTATCGCGCAACCGGATCTGACCGCCATGCTTCATCACATTTCCTTCGGCGTCGCCGACATCGAGCGCGCGGCCCGGTTCTACGATACCGCATTGGCTCCGCTTGGCTATGTGCGGGTCTGGGACGACATTCGGCCAGGCGAGCCCGACCAGGCCGTCGGCTATGGCGCTCCAGGAGGCGGAGACAAGCTGGCGATCA
>NZ_JAEPRP010000346.1:0-2288 GCF_016652895.1 Ensifer sp. SSB1 | reverse complement strand
AGCTCTAATCGCTGCCACGCTCACCTACTGGTGCAATTGAGTCCGGACCCTAGTCTGTGCGAAAACGTCGCCGGCAGAGGACTTCGGCGGGAATGAATGGTGAGCGGAAAACCTCGACGTCTGCAGATCCCGCAATGGAAGGCGGGACGCCCACCCTTCCCCAGCCTCTCCTCCCCGTCTCCTCCAGCATCGACATCCAAGAAGCACCCATGACAAAACCCGAAACGAACGACACCCTCGCCTTCTACCGCGACAATGCCGCCACCTATGCGGCGCGCGAACGCAAGCCGCCGACCGCTCGCATCGAGGCCTTCATGGGTCGACTGTCGCCGGGCGCTGCCGTACTCGACCTCGGCTGCGGCGGCGGCCACGATAGTCTCATTCTTCTGGAGCACGGGTTCGACGTCACCGCCTGCGACGGCGCGGCGGATCTCGCGCGGGAAGCCGAACTGCGCATCGGCCGCAAGGTCGAAGTGACAAGGTTTCAGGAGATCGTTTGGGAAGAACGGTTCGACGGCATCTGGGCCGAGGCCTCGCTCTTGCATGTGCCGCGCACGGAGCTTGCCGACGTGCTCACGCGCATTCGCAGGACGCTGAAGCCGGGCGGTTTTCTGCAGGCGAGTTTCAAGGCAGGCGAGACGGAAGGCCACGACCGCTTCGGCCGCTACTTCAACTACCCCTCAGCCGATTGGCTGGGTGCTTGCTTCAAACACGCAGGCTGGCCCGAGGTTGATATCAGCGACGCCGACGGCGGCGGGTATGACGGCGAACCGACCCGCTGGCTGCATGTTTCGGCAAGGCGCGCAGCCTGAGAAGGCTCAGCCCCTGCAGCGCCGCGCGTCTCATCATATGCGCAAAGGTCGCTGCAATACTTTGATTTGCTCTTCTTCCCCGCGTCGTCAAGCCTCTCGGCTGAAGTAACTCAGGATCAGAAGCGTGCAGATCGCAGCAACGATCAAGGCGTCGAAAAGTGCGAAGTGCTCAAAGAATGAGAGCATGGCATTTCCTCCTTCCAACTAAACCTATGAGAGCACAGATTTGCTGGAATTGAAAGCCGGACACAAAATATACTTCAGATAGCAACGTCGCTCTAAGAAGTTATTCTTGCAATGCAGCATCTATTGCCGCGACGCACAAACAATAAATCTCCCGCTTCTCAAGCGCGCCGCAACCTCCAGGTGCTGAGCGCTGGCACAAGGTCACGGACACGAAGAAGCAACACCAGCCCGCATAGCGGGCTGGCGATCGAGGTCACCCTGTAGTGGGAACGGCGCACCCTGAAGCCGGCTCGGTTAGACCGGCGTCACCGATTTCACGCTGCCGGTGGTATCGACGACGCAACTATACTTGCGGCCGCCGGCGTCGAGATTGACGCTATAGGAAGTCGCGTCGAGTGCCCGCGAACTGGTCGGCAGCACTTTGGCGCTGTCCACCTGCGCTGCGCCGGCCGCGGCATGGGCGCAGAGCAGCTGCAGGTCGGCCGGCGCCGTCTGCAGGCTGGTGCGGGCCATATCCTCAGGCTTGGGTGGCGACTGACAGCCGCTGATCGCGGTCATGGCCGCCAGCGCCAGAACAAGGCCTTTCATACGCAATATCCCCTCGCTCACCACGTATCCTCCCCTTCGGATCTTCTATCCCTGTTCCTTCGAACGATCGTCGCGCGTACCCCCGGGCGGCTGATCTCTAATGTCCCGGCGCTCGCAAGGCGCATATGCCGGCGCACCACCGGGCGGGCGACCCGCCTCATCCCTGCCGCCTCAAACGCCCTTGTAGAGCGCCGCCCCCTGCATCAGCACGATCACCTTGGCGCCGATCGCGATGCGCGAGTGCAGGTCGATGACGTCGTCGTTGTTCATGCGGATGCAGCCGGAGGAGACGTCGAGCCCGATCGTCCAGGGCTCCACCGTCCCGTGGATGCGATAGATCGTGTCCTGATCGCCCTCATAGAGATAGAGCGCGCGGGCACCGAGCGGATTGTCCGGCCCGCCGGGCATGCCGGCTGCCCATTTCGCCGCGTTCGGGTCGCGTGCCACCATTTCGGCAGGCGGCGTCCAGGTCGGCCATTCGGCCGTGCGCCCCACGCGCACGATGCCGGCCCAGCCGAAACCTTCGCGGCCGACGCCGATGCCGTAGCGGATCGCCTGGCCGCCGGGCTGCACGAGGTAGAGGAAATGCTGGTTGCCGTCGATGATGATCGTGCCGGGCTGCTCCGCCGTGCGGAAGGTCACCACCTGGCGGCGGAAGGCCTCCGGCAACTGGTTGTTGCGGGCGAAATATTGCCGCGCTTT
>NZ_JAEPRP010000044.1:31549-43885 GCF_016652895.1 Ensifer sp. SSB1 | reverse complement strand
AGGTCATCCTGTTAAAGGCGATCGAGAGCTTGATCAAGACGAAAGAGGCGAAAGAGGTCTTCCGGCAGGGCTGGGTGAACATCGCCACCTATGTCGTGTCGATCGTCGCGGACAGGCTTGGCGACAGGCTCGACCTCGAACAGATCTGGATGAGACAGGGAGTTTCAACCGGACTGCGCGATCTACTCTGGGATTGGGCGGCCGTCGTAAATTCCGAGTTTAACCGGATCGCGCCTGGCCAGCAGTTTTCGGAGGTGGCGAAACGCCGGGAGATCTGGGACAGAGTCAAAGTGGCAGACTTCCCTCAACAACTGGAGGGAATTAGCGAGTTGAAGAGCCATTGAACCAATCATCAGACGACCCTGAAGGAATTGTCAGCAAATCGGACCTATCGTGAAAAGCAATGATTGCTTTGAGAGTTATCCATGAGAGAGTTCAACATGGATTTACCTGTGCATGACTCCAATTCCATAATGGGTGCGCAAGTCCTCCTCGAGGTTTCAACAAGGCGAGCAAATGCAAGAAGATCAGAAATCTGGCAAAGTTCACCAAGGCTCAACCACCGATGTCGAGGAGACTTCTTACGTTTCCCCAGAGTACTCGTCATCGGAGTTAGAATCGGAAATCACCGCAGAAGATTTCCATCGAGCAAGATCAACTTCCGTCTCAAAAGGTGGATTCGCGGAAGTCAACTATACCAGCTGGGACCATGAAGAAACTGACTGGTCAATCGACTGGGTAAATTCTCACACGCCAGTCACAACATACGAGATTGATGGGCAACTTCAACTTCGAGATCAGGATAAGCGCACAATCAAACCCGATGTCACTTCTTTGAGGAAGGCAGTCAATGAAGATAGGAACACAAGCAGTACGAAAATTGGAGGACACATCGCGTCCATTCATTTGAAGAACTTCAAGAAGTTTCGAAGATTCCAGCTTGATGCAGGTGCCAAGAATATTCTTACTGGCAGAAACAATGCCGGTAAATCGAGCATCCTTGACGCACTAAGAGTAACACATGATGTGCTTCGGTTTGTGTCTAGACGAGTGCCGGAATTAACTGAATTTGAGGGGAAAAGCTGCGTTGGCTTCACACTGCCAACCACAGCATTGAAGATTCCGATAACAAACATCACGTGGAATTACTCGGACAATCCGGCTTCGGTTCGAATTTCATTGAGGAACGGCTCGCAGTTTGTGATCATCCTCCACCCAGATCATCCAATCAAAGCCTACCTGCTTACTGAGGGGCCACTACCCAGAACGACCGCCGCCTTTCAACGTCAGTTCCCTTTATCGTTGGTAGTGGTGCCGACTTTAGGTCCGGTTGATGAGCGCGAGTACTATTTGACTGACAAGACCATCTCCAGCAGCGAGAATACGCGCACAGCCCATAGGCACCTTAGGAACATCCTTATCCGACGCACGGAAAGAGAGTTCCATGAGTTTTCAAAAAATGTATCAGCCGCTTGGCCAGATATATCTCTCGATCGCCCCAAAGTTATCGGAAATGGGGAGCCGTTGGAGATGATGTTCTTCGAAGATGGAATTCCAAGGGAGATTTTCTGGTCAGGCTTTGGCCTCCAGGTATGGATGCAAATGGTTCTTCAGTTCATGCGTGGTTCAGATAGAGCAGTTTTGGTCCTTGACGAGCCGGATATCTATCTTCACCCAGATCTGCAGGTTCGAATGATGGATTTTGCTTCACAGAGGTTTGGCCAGATATTCGTTGCAACCCACTCATCTGCAATAATAAATCTTGCGAACGCTGACGAGGTGATAATTATTTCAGCAAAGGAAGGCGCCGCAATCAGGGCAGCCTAGGAGGCAAGACATATCTACCGGCAAACAAGGCTCTCGTTCACTTGTGTAAGCCCCAACTCAATTAATGGAGGCTACCAATAGTTTGGCGATCTGCCGTGCGAGGAATGGCGGCACGGCGTTTCCGACCTGAACGTACTGTTGAGTTCGGTTCCCAAGGAAAAGGTAGTCGTCGGGAAAAGTCTGCAGCCGCGCCGCCTCGCGCACGGTCAGGCTGCGGCACTGCATCGGATCGGGATGAATGAAGTAATGCCCATCCTTGGAGATGTGGCTCGTGACCGTGGTCGAGGCCTCGTCGGCCAGTTGGACGCGGAAGCGGTCATTGAAGACGCCGGTGTGCCAGTTGCGGTGATCCGGACTAAGCGCGATGGGAAAATCGGCAGCCTTCGGGCTGTATCCGCGCGCTGCCCCGAACACGGCGGCAAACAGGTAACGCCCGAGGTCCGAGGCCATGTGTCCACGCGTCTCGTGCTGGGCAATGGCGCGCAGCTCCGGCCGTTCGAGCCAGCGCAGCAATTCATTGTTCGAAGTGCCATAGCCCTCCGGCAGATATGACGCCGCGCGAAGGCTCGGCAATCCGTCCACCAGACGCTTCGCGACGGACGAAAACCCGTCCCGAAGCGGGCCGTCGTCTTTCCCCTTGCAGATACCGGCCAGCATTTTCGCCGCCTCAACGACCTCGCTCCGCCACCCCGACGCATCGTCCCGGCCACGGCTGATGCCGCTGCGTAACGCAGGCATAGTCCCGATTGCCTCACAGACCGTTCGCGCCATGCCGGAAACGGCGATCTCGGCACCGTTGGCTCTGCCCGCGAGGTCGGACCGGATACCGACAATGATCACCCGGTGGCGTCGCTGCGGAACTCCGAATGCCTCGGCGCGCACGATGAAGTCCGAAGGCTGCGCCGCCTCCTGCAGCCTGGCTCTCCCATTCTCGACCCGGATCGCGCGCAGTTCGTAGTGATGGCCGTGACCGGTGCCAAGCGAGGACAGATCGTCCATCAGCATCTCGAAGACGAGGCGGCTTTCGACCGTGGAAGAGAGCATGCCCTTGACGTTTTCCATCGTGAAGGCGGCGGGACGAAGTCTGTCGAGCACCCGGATGTATTCGCGGAACAGGTAGTGTCGTTCATCTTCCTCGGGCACATAGCCAATCTTGCCCTTGGCACGGGCGCGCCCCACAAGGGAATAGGCCTGACAAGGTGGGCCGCCGATCAGGATCGTGTCGTCGTAGCTTCCCCGCAGCTTCGCGATGGCACCATCGATCGCCGTCGCCGCAGCTTCGGTACCGAGTTCGAGACAGCGGGCCTCGTCGATGGCTATACGCCATGCATCAGCTTCGACCACACCCCAGTCCGGCTCGGGGATCAGCCCCGCATGAAACTCGATGAACTGCTCGGGCAAGGCGTTGTACCGCGCCCGATACTCGCGCAGGAATGCGCGCAGCATTAGCGTGCGATGCGCCGAAGCCTCCTTCTCGACCGAGATGCCGATCCGGAACGGCGAATGCCCGTCCTCGACGTGAGCGGCAAAGCCCTCCCCAAGTCCGCCGGGACCGGCAAACAGATCAACGACACCGAAAGTGGCAGGCAAATCAGGCTCCTGACGAAAATCACTCAGGCGGTGTATACCAGGTTTCGTAACAAAGACCAGGCAGCACGTGACCGATATCGTCGACAAGCAGACTCGCTCTCGGATGATGGCCGGGATCAGAGGAAAGGACACGAAGCCGGAACTGGCGCTTCGGCGGGCGTTGCATGCGCGCGGCTTCCGCTTTCGGCTACATGCGAGGAACGTCCACGGGCGGCCTGACCTTGTTTTGCCGAAACACGGCGCCGTGGTTTTCGTACACGGCTGCTTCTGGCATCGCCATGCGGGATGCCGCTACACCACAACACCATCTACGCGCCCAGAGTTCTGGCAGACGAAGTTCGAAGCAAACGTTGCAAGGGACCTCGCAGTTAAAAGGGCGCTTCTGGAAGACGGATGGCGCGTGGCGACGGTTTGGGAGTGTGCCCTACGGAGGCCCGATCAAGACGAACTGGCGGCTGAGCAGCTGGTTGCATGGCTTCTTGGCAATGCAACGGAGCTTGAGTTGGGCGGCGCGGAGTTGATCAGCGAACACAAGCACGAATAAGGCCCTGCCAGCGAAGTGATTTTCCGATGCGGGTGGCGAGAGTGCGGGTTCCGGTAATTCGCGGACAGCGATTCCACTAAATCGCGGACAGCGTTTTCGCTAAATCCGGGACAGTCTTTTCGGCGACAAAAGATCGACTTTCGCCCGCGCCGTCTTTGTCATTCTGCACCTCGATTTGAACGAGGTGGAGTGAATGGCGAGACGCAAGCTGGCATCAAAATCTCCTCGTGTGCCGGGAGGCTTGATGCCAAAGTTGCTGAGCCAGGGGGTATCGTCAGAGCCGGAAACCAGCCGGCAATTTATTGGAATCGTGGCCGGCATCAAATCGGAACGGTGGCCGGACTTTGATCGGAATGCTGGCTGGCTTCAGGTCGGAATCCGCATTTCACTGGGGGACCAGCCGTTCCTCAATAGACCTCAGAAGTATCTTCTTCCTGAGGCGCGACACGATCTCCTCGTCTTTCCCAACGGCCACGTCAACGCTCGCAGTTTCGAGGACCGTCTCTTGGCCAGTGATCCGGAAATGAGCCTGAACGCCCTCCTCGGCGCCGAGCCCCTCGTGATGAGGATAGAGCAGAGTCAGCCGGGGCGCTTTGTAGAGATGAGCGTAAGCCATCATCTGATAGACGTCGCCTTGGGATACACCCTGCTTCGGATCATCGATCCGCGCGGATATCCGTTTCCATTTTGTGTCAATCAGATGAGCGACCTGTCCGGCGCGCCAGATCAGTATGTCGGGCTTGGTCTGGAACACGGCGCGTTCGCCGTCCAGGGCGGTCAGGCAGAACAGCCGCCCACCCTGCAGCGTGACGTGGAATTCAGTGCCAGCCAGGGCGCGCGAGACCAATCGACCGATATATTCCTCGAAAAGCGCGTTCATCTCGAAGAGGAGCGCCGTGCCTTGCCCGGACCCGCTGCTCGTCGTCTGGTACCGGTTACGCAGGAACAGGTGTGCCAGGCCAAGCAGTTCCTGCCACGCGCGGTTGGTCCGGTCGATGACGACCTCCTCCCATTTCAGGACTGGTGCCGGAACATCCGTGATATCGGCATAGACGAAGGCGAGCTCTCGAAGGCGCTGCTGATTGGCTGCATTCCGCGACATCCTGGACAGGTGCGCGATGGCCGCTTTCATGATGCGGTTGAGCGCCATGTCTTCCGACAACTCATCGAAGCGACAGGCAAGCCATCCCGGGTTGGCAGCATGCCGGGTGAATTGACGGCGTACATCCAGTGCACCGCGCAGAGTTGAAATATCATCCTCATGGGCGATGTAACGACGGGGCATCCCACGGCGGACCGCTTCGGTCAGTTTGTCACAAAATACTCGGATCAGGATTTCGAGAAGAGTCTCATGCTGCCAGTCCAGTTCGGTAATCCGTCCAGTCTCGATCTTCAGATCCAGCGCAACTGCGAGCATATGGACAAGGCGCTTGCGGATGGCCGTGTTCTGACGCTCGGGCCCTTCCTCCGGTGCGACGTCGATCTTTGGAAGAATTTCGAGGCCGCAGCCCTGTGCGGCGAGCACGCCCACCACGCCGCGGGCCCGAAGTTCGTGCCGTCGATCCTCCAGAACCCCACTGCCGCCCCGGCCTGCAAAAGGTGACGTCTTGGCAAGCGCCACCAGCCGTGCAGCAAGACGCGACGGAATGCAGCCATCCCCCTCGCCATGGGGCAGCGCCTCCCACTCGCGCAACGTGTAGGATAGCATCAAGCCTCAAACTCCGAGAAATCGAACTGATCCTTGACGCGCCAGCGCAGCTTTTCACCGGCAAAATCGGCCTCGGCTAGGCCCGCAGGTGCGGCGAGCCGCCGGGCCTCCAGAAACCGCGCCGGCCCCTGCCCGGTGTCACCAAAAACAGCGGCAACCTTGGACCAATCCTCGTAGAAATATTCTGCGAGAAGCGGGATGACCTTGTGGCGCATGACCTCGTCGACACAGTCGCGCGTCTCGCAGCCGGTGAAGTAGGCATGTCCGATTTGGTGTTCGCGGTCGAAGAGATACTCGATGCGATCGTTGATCGTGGTCAGAAGCCTCTGCAGGTTGATCCCGTCCACGTCGGCGGGAAGGACCGAAGGATCAGGCATCAGTTCATGGAACGTGAAGCGGCGGCGCAGCGCCGTATCGAGCAGGGCAATCGACCGGTCAGCGGTGTTCATCGTGCCAATGATATGCAGGTTCGCGGGTACCCCGAACGGCTTCTTCGAATAGGGCAGCATGAGCCGGATCTCGTTTGTCATGCCCAACCGCTTGTCGGGCTCCAGCAGCGTGATCAGTTCTCCAAACACCTTCGAGATGTTCGCACGATTTATCTCGTCAATGATGAGCACGTGTTCCCGAGCGGAGCTGCTCGGGATTGGCCCCTCGCCGCCGAAGACAAGTGCTTCCAGCTCGTCCCAGTCGACGAGTGCCTGATTCAGCTTGTAAACTGAGTGCCGCCTGAAGGCATTCGGGTAGAACCGACTGCGCTCTGCTCCCAAGTCATCACGCCAAATCCACTCTACCTTGCGTCGATGTGGATGATACGCGGCATCGTGATCGTAGAAGTAGTCACTGCTGATACTACCGAATGCCTGAATCCGGTCGCGTCCATCCGACACGACAACATAGTCGCCGATTTGCATGTCAGCCCTGAACGAATAGGTGACGACGATGTTGCCGTCATGCCCAGTTGCGTCGGGGTCTTTGAGGGCCCTCCACTCGCTGAGAATCTCGTTGAAATCGTCAAAGCGCTCCTCGGACCAGTCAATGTCGCCGCCCCAGCCGACATGGATGATCCCCTGGTCAAGACCAAAGCGTATCCTGTCATCCTCGATCTGCCGTTGTCCCAGTGCGACCTTGAACACACGTGCAGTTCGGTCAAGCCGTGAAGCTGTTCCATCATTTGCGCGATCGAGTCTGGCGCGTTCGCTGATGCGCTTGAACACGCCGTCATGAGGATTCAGACGAAAACCAGTGCTGACCTGCATTTCTTCCGGATCGTCACCTGCGTCATCGCCGGTGCTCGGCCTCAGACCCTCTACGAACTCCTCGTAGGACATGGACTGGTGAAATGTAACGAACTCGATCAAGCCTTCGCTGGCCAGTCTGCGATACTCGGCCATCAACGCTTCCCGTTTGCCGTTGCCTCGGAGGCCTTCCGCCACAGCATCGCCCATGCACAACCTGACCGCTTCCCAGGCTGTATGGTAGGTCTTGCCGGTACCGGGTGGGCCGTAGAGGATCAAGTTGGTTGCCGCCTGTGCTGTCGCTCTGGAAAATTCGGTCACGGGATCCGCCTCTACCTGCGCTGCAAGCTTGTATGTGAAGGTGGTCGAGCTGCTCGGGTTTGGCTCTGTGTGGGTGGGTGCCGGGACTTTGGCGATCTGCTGTAGGTTCTCTCCGCCCAAAGCGCTGCAGATAGCGGGAATTGCGTTCTGCAGGCCCATGTCTTTTGCCAAATTCCCTGCGCGGATTGTGATTTCTCGCGCGCCTCTCTCCCGGGCTGGCTCGAGGCAATAATTGACAGCGCAGAGATGGATCCTGTCCGCATCCCGGATCAGGTGGTCATGCCGCTCAGGTGGCGCGACTGGCATATTGTCGCTGCCAACAATAATGAAACCAGAATTGTGCAGCTGGGCGGCAGCGTCCCCTCGCTGTCCCCATCCACCATTCAACTCGGTCTTGCCACGGACAAAGCCGATGATGGGTTTGGTCGGATAGATCCGGCCTTCGCGGGCTCGCGTCGAGCGAACCCAATAGTCGCGAGGCTCACCAAAACTATCAAATACCTCACCATGTTCACCGGTTTTCCGATACTCATCATAGGCATCCATGGCGGCCTCGACCGCCTCACGAGTAAGAGATTGCGATGTGGCGCTGCCATCCTCGTTATCCTTGTAACTGTGGACCACCCAGAGCGCACTCTGCACATCGATCATATCTCGAGGAGCAAGACCGCGTTCCTCAAACGCTTGCCGCACCGCCCGCATGAATCGCTGTTCCTCTGCGTATGTTTGAGCCATGGAGGCATGGGTTGGAAACTTGCGACCTACCGCTTCGAGCCACAGATCCTGGCGGACAGTGTGACGGATGTAGGTGCCCTCATCCGGCGAAATATGCAGAAACAAGAACTCGGCAATCTGTCGGGCAGAGTCGGGCGACCCCTTCGGCACAGCCTCCATCCACGCCGCAACGAAGGCCTCCAGTGCCGCGGCATGACCTTCGGGTGCGCCCAGCGCCGCCCGCCCGAGATCTGAAAGGGCTGGCCAGAGCCGTTCCCGATCCGCGTCGCCCTTGGGCGACATTGGCCAATAGGCTCGCCACGGTAGAAGGTTGCTTTTCACCAACGCCGAGTGGATTGCGTCTGCGCTCTCTTCTTCGGTGGCAGCTCTCTTAAGCGCCGATCGCAACTCCGTAGCGATCTCCAGCTTGTAGTCGCGTTCCCCGGCATCGAAGTCTGGGTCGGGTTTGTCGAACCGGTCGAGACCGGGAAAGAACAGGCGAAGGCGCTCGATCCAGCGAGTCACTGCAGCCGGGTCGAGCATAATCTCCTCAAGCAACTTCGCGACGGGTTTCGCTGCTGGCTCTCCAAGATTTCCGCCAGGGAGACCTAAGAAGTGGGCCAAGGTTCCATCTGCTCGCTTCCGGGATTCAAATGCGACTTTTCGCTTTTGCGCCGCTTCGTTAGCAGCATTTCGCTGAGGTCCGCCACAAACTGCCGTGACTTCCTTGTGACTTGCACCCTCAGGGCGCCGGCAATACATCACCCAAGCAAGTCCAACCTTGGTTCCCGCCTGCGCACCAAGTTCCAGAGCGTGCTGGGCCTCGGCAGCACTGGGCACCGGCCCAGCCTCTATCGGCCAGCCTCTATCGATGATGTTTGCCCACGGTGCGAGGTGCCTGGGTACGAGGGAGAGCGCGTTCTCAGGATTATCTGGCATCGGGACCTCTCTTGGCAGCCGTGTAGGTTTGGCCTCGGATCTTGCCCTGCCAGGTCGGCAGCGCACAGAGCGTGTTTACGAGTTGCATCTGCTCGACCGTATCGCACTTGGCTTCGCGCAGGCGCGGCGCCCCGAAGACCAGCGCCAGCCCCTTGGCACGCGACACTGCCACGTTGATGCGGTTAAGCGAGAACAGGAATTCCATCCCGCGCGAAGTCTCCTCGGCCGAGGAAGCTGTCATCGAGACCAGGCAGACGGGCGCTTCCTGGCCCTGGAACTTATCGACGGTGCCGACGCGGATCGCCTCCGGCAGCGCCTCGCGGAGAGCGTTGACCTGCGCGTTGTAAGGCGCCACGACAATGATGTCGGACACGCGAATCGGACGGGTCATCCCGTCCTTGTCGGTCCAATGACCGCGCATCAATTCCGCCGTAGCGGCGTGGATAGCCTCCACTTCCTCGGGCGAGACCTGCGCGTTGCCCTCATGCACGACTGGCGCCCAGAAAGCGCCCGCCTGCGGGAAGGTCGTGCCGGTCACCGCCTGACGAGCGGTATCGGGATGGCTGGTCAAGCGCTTCTCGTAGACCTGATCCGAGATGAAGCGGCAGACCTCGGGGTGCATCCGGCGAGAGACCGGCAGGAAGATGCCCCGATCGGGTGGCACGGTTGCATGCTCGCCCAGCATCCAGTCGAGGCAGGAGAGGTTCGCGGGTTCGGGGTGTGCACCTTGAATGACCTGCGGTAGCTGGCGGGGGTCGCCAACCAGCACGATGTTCTTTGCGGCCCGACCCATCGCCGCCATATTGGCAAGGCCCACCTGCCCCGCCTCGTCTACGAACAGCCAGTCGAATGCCTGGATGTTTTCCTCGCGTGCGAAAAAGAAGGCGGTTCCCCCCACGACATGACCACCGCCCGAGGCTTCGGCATTGTCAGTGGTGCGGCGGACGGCGCATTCTTCCGGATAGCCGTCCTCGTAGCCTGAGACTTTGTGCACAAGATCGGGCGCAATCGGCAGATCCACATCATCGAGCGCCTTGAGGCATCCCATCAGCACGTTACGGACTGCTTCGTGGCTGTTTGACGCGACGCCAACACGCGCGCCATCACGAACAAGCGACAGTATTGCGCGGGCAGTGACGTGGGTCTTGCCGGTGCCGGGCGGGCCCTGAATGGGCAGAAGCGTCCCATCCATACGATGGACGGCGGAGATCGTGGCAGAGACCGAGTCGTCGCCCGCCATAATCGGTCCATCACCCGTCAGTAGCGGCGGTGCACACGACAGAAGGTCATCGACCGCGCGATAGAGGCGCGACCCGCACTGATCCAGGATCACGTCCTGCAACGCCGCGGCGATGACGTCGGTGCCGATCGGCTTATCGGGGTGCAGCGTCAACCTGTCGGTGAGCAGCTCCGCCCTGGCGCCGCCGATCTTGAGCGTGATTATCCGACGCATACGGTCGAATGCTTCGATACTGACGGAGGCCATGCCATCCGGCGTCGGGATAGTCGCCTTCTTTCCCCCGCGCAGCTTGGTTTCCTGCGGCGGGAAGCGATAGGTCCGCTGAACCGACCGCTTGACTGGTTCGGCCGGTCCGGTGGCGACAAGCCCGCCAAGCGCGTCGAGATCGTCGATCAGATCATCCTCTTCCTTGCCGAGGCTGTCGAAAATTGCCCACCAGGCGGGCTTCGCCTCGCGTTTGTGGAACAGACCAAGGTTGAAGAGCATTGCCTGCCGGTCTTCAGGCAGATCCGATGCGGCGAGCTGCGCGCGCAGCGAGGCGGCTTCAGCATCCTCCTCGATCTCCTGTGCGCCAGCATCCTCTCCGATCAGCGGCCAAGGGCCATCAGGACGGATCGACACCAGCCAATCACGCAGCATCTCGGTCGAGAGGCAGTCGATGCGATTGTAAGCCTCGATCTCGTCGAGGACCTGTTGCTCGCCGGTTTCGCGCCAGTTTTCATAGGCGACGACCGACCCACCCGCGGTTTTGACCTCGCCCTCGCGCTTGAGACCGTAGAAGGCTTCGAGCGACTTGATCGAATAATTGGGCTCCGACGCAATCAGCCCGCCGCGCACCACAGCATAGAGATCGACGAAGCGCCGTTCGCGCAGGAGTCGGTCGAGGAAGGCTTCGCCGATCCCATATTTGGTAGTTAGGCGCTTGAGCGCGGTGGTCTCGTAGGCTGCGTAGTGATAGATGCGAGCCTGTGGGTATTCGGCCAACCGCGCGCGGAAAAAGTCGAAAAGTTCCGCCAGCGCCTGCGCCTCGGCTGCATGGTCGTGCGCCCAGAAAGAGCGGAACTGCCCGTCAAACCAGACGCCGTGCAGATATTCGAGGCCACCCTCGAAATAAGGATCACCTTCGATGTCGTAGAAGAGGTCGCCCGCCTGCGGTTGAGGCAACAGGTCAAAACCCTTGCCCGATTGCGCTGGGCGCAACTCGTAATGCGGTGCGCCTGACTTCCGAGCGTGCTGCAATCGGGCCTGTGTGCGCAGCTTGCCAAGCGTATCGATCGCCATGCCGCGTACCGGACCATCACCTGCGGCAAGCGCCGCCATCGTCGTGATGCCCGCCGCCTCGAGTTTCTTTACCTGTCCCCTCGCGATGTTGGCCACGTTGAACAGGCTGTCCTCAGCTTCCCAGACGCTCTCGCAATGATCCGCCCAACGACATAGCCCGCAATCAGCACAGGGAATCGACCGCGTCGGCTGTGGCTCTGCCACGAAATTTTCAAGCCGCTCCCGCGCCATCCGGGCAAAGGCAGCGTAATCAGCCAATCGCAGCGTGGCACGACTGCCGTCGCCCAGTTCGACATGGGCAAATTCTGGAGCTACGCCCTGTAGTTCGGTCAGGAGGTCGGAATAGAGCACGAGCTGCAGCACATGCTTGGGGTGTGGGCGGCGTTTGAGCTTGGTGTCCGCGACCTCGTAGCTGAAACTCCCGAGCGCCGAGGGACGCTCCACCCGCTTTAGGAAATCCGACCAGCCGCCCCAGTTACCCGAAAGAAATGCCCCCTGGAACACCACCTCCGCACCGGAGGCGAGCGCGGCACGGGTTGTCTCGGCATTCGCCGCCAGATTGCCTCGCGCGATTTCGACCACACCGCGACCCGTCGCATGCAGCCGCGCCAGATGGGCTGCTTCATGAGCGTCACCCTGTTTCTGCAAAAGCACCGCGTCTTCGCTATCCTCGCGAGGATCAGGTCCTCCACCTCGAAGATGCGCCAAATCAAGCGTGGTCGCATGGGCACACCCCATGAACCGCATCAGATCCGATGCCGAGAAAAGGATATTGCCGCCGATGTCCCTCATAACGCGCCCCGACTGACCGAACGCCGATCCACCAGGGACAAGCCCCGACAGATCGCATTATCATCATCAATAGCTTAAGAGGGTGTCAATACTTGGCATACCCAGGCATTGTCCGACAAACGAAGGACAAGAAACGAAAATG
>NZ_JAEPRP010000044.1:0-31539 GCF_016652895.1 Ensifer sp. SSB1 | reverse complement strand
ATTCGTTCATGTCGGGATGAGCCGTCGGACAACAGTGCGTTGTCAGGCTCGCATCCCTGCAAAACCGCCAATTTATGCGCGGATAATATTCAGACTTCTCGGCGCCACAAGCGATGCCCGCTTGCCTTTGCCGATCATTCGCAGGGAAAAACCTTGTGACACGAGCTCCGCCGCCGCCTCCAATGTTTTCACATAGACAGCATTCTTGGCATGATGTTTCACCGCCCCGAATTTCGGGTCGCCGAGGCAGTAACCCTTCGCGCTCAACTCGGGTTCTTCGTTGGCACCCTCGCGCGGCGCTAACCTTTCGATCCTGATAACCTTGCCTGTCATTTCAAACTCCTGACTAGTAAACGCGGTTAGACGCGACAACCGATCGGTCCTTTTAGAAATCCGCCTCGACAGGTCGCATAAGCATCGATAGGCTGCAAGGGTGTCAAACCCTGACACGCAAGCATACCAAGGGCTGACATGTCCTTTTCGAAAGCGCTGGATCTCATCCGCCTCGCTAGACTGGCCGCCAGCAGGCGCGGCGGGATCTCCCTCGAGGAAATCTGCGAAGAATTCGGTGTCGCCCACAGGACGGCGCAGCGCATGACCGATGCGCTGGAAACAAGCTTTGCCAATGTCGAGACCTTGGACGGGCTTGACCGCAAACGCCGTTGGCGGCTTACGGACCCGGCGCTTGAGCGGCTGCAGCTGCGCCAGGAAACGGCAATCGAGGCCTTGGAAATTGCCGGGCGCGCTGCCGAGACCGAGGGGCGGCTGCGACATGCCGGTGCGCTAAGCGACCTTCGCGATAGCCTGCTCGCCCGCCTAGCACCCAAGGAGGCGTTGCGGACGGAAACTGATGCCGAGGCGGTGCTGACAGCGATGGGATACGTCACGCGGCCCGGCCCGAAAGTGAACCTCCAACCTGCCGTTTTAGATGCGGTGATTGAAGCGCTGCGGGGGCCTTTCCGCCTGCGCTTACGTTATGGCGGGCTCGACGCCCCGGAACGGGTAATCGAGCCGCACGGCCTGCTGATGGGCCATCGCAGCTATCTGGTGGCCCGTCAGCCCGGCCGTGACGACACCTTGCGCAACTTTCGGATGGACCGCATCCATGCGGCCGAGACGATGGACGAGAGCTTTGCCTTCGCGCCCGGATTCTCGTTGCAGGACTATGCAGCACAGGCCTTCGGCGTCTATCAGGATCCCGCGCAATACGGTGAGGTGATCTGGCGGTTTGCACCCGAGGCCGCTACCCGCGCCGCCGAGTTTCGCTTTCATTCGACGCAGGTTCTCGAGCACCAGGACGACGGAAGCTTGATAGTCCGGTTTCACGCGGCAGGCTGGCTGGAGATGGCTTGGCATCTCTATCAATGGGGCGACAAGGTCGAGGTCTTGGCGCCCGAGGGCCTGCGCGCGCTGGTCGAGGGGCACCGCAGGCCCGATTTCAATGCACTGCCGTGATGGCTTTTTGAGGGGGAAGGGTGTCGCTGATGGGTGGTCTGAGCTTCAAGGATTTGAAAGACAAGCAGCGGGCGATCCGGGCTGGTTTTCCCGAAACCATGGGGCTGCGTGCCCATCGTGCGATCAGTTGGATCGGCCGGGCCGAGGCCTGCGGCGAGGACGATGATGCCCGGTTCATCTTTCTCTGGATCGCCTTCAATGCGGCCTACGCCGACGAGCGCGAATTCCAGTCAATCGCTCCCGGCGAACGCGCGGCCTTCCTTGACTTTTTCGGACGGCTGGCCGCGCTCGATGGTGACAAACGCATCTACAAGGCGATCTGGCAGCGATTTTCGGGGCCGGTCAGGGTGCTGCTCGAGAACCGTTATGTCTTCAACCCGTTCTGGCAGCACCACAATGGCATCGATGGCTTCGACGATTGGGAGGAACGGTTCAAAGCGTCATCCCGCGCTTTCGGCCAAGCGTTTCAAGCGGGCGATACCGCGCGTGTGTTGAGCTTCGTGTTTGACCGACTTTATGTCCTGCGCAACCAGCTGGTGCACGGCGGCGCGACTTGGAACAGCGGCGTGAACCGAGCGCAAGTGCATGATGGCGCTGCCATCCTCGCATTCCTGATGCCGGTGTTTGTCGACCTGATGATGGACAATTCCGGCAAGGACTGGGGCAAGCCGTTCTATCCTGTGATCGCATGACCTGTTCGCGAACGGATCGCATCGCATTGCAACTTCCGCTTTCTTGGCGTGGCATCTTGCATCCTCGACGCCGCAACCGACTGCTATAGCCTGTGAGACCAGATGACGAAGTCACTCCTAGAAGACGGAATTCTACCGGGGCTCCCAAATGACCTGATACGAGCTCAGTATGTCGCTGCTCCTGGCAACGAATTTGAATCCGGCAAGTTCTTGAGCGAGGAATCCTCCGCATGCTTGGCTGCGAACACCTTCGGCTTCTTCCTCGACAAACCAGCCACAATACCTTCGTTTCCAATCGAAGGCGAAAACTTCTGGCCCCCGCATTCCGTCAGGCTTGAGGTCGAGAACCGGTTCCCGTGGTCAGGCGGCGACACTCCTGGCTCGATGCTGTCGTTGAAACTCAATCATTGGTCTTGGGCATCGAGAGCAAGCGTTACGAGCCGTTCCGGAGTAAACGCAAGGCCGAACTGTCTGAAGCCTACTGGCGGCCGGTATGGGGCGAGCAGATGGAAAGATACTGCCGTCTACGTGATGATCTTCGTTCGAATGCTGTCGACTTCCACCGGCTCGATGTCGCTCAACTCATCAAACATGCCTTCGGCTTGCGAACGCGCGTACACCGGGAATCGGGCGCCCACGGTAAGAAACCCTTACTCCTCTACCTCTACGCCGAACCAATCTCCTGGCCCGATGGCCGCCCTATACCCGCGAAGCAAATCGCTGCTCATCGGAATGAAATAAGTCTCTTTGCCGAGAGAGTTGCCGGCGATGAGGTGAGCTTTGCTGCGCTCTCATACAGAGAATTGCTCAATGCCTGGAGAAATTCAAAAGATATGAATGTCCGCGCCCATGCTGATGTCATTATGGCCACGTTCAAACCCTGATTACTGCGAACGTCTGCTCAGCGCCCGAAAAGATGGCGCGAGGAGGTGGATGGTTTCATCTGCAAAGGCCAACCGGGCGACCTCGGATATCTCGTCACCCGCAGTGACCTCATAAAATGCGCCATTCAGCGCGTCCTTGATCACTGGGCAATTCACAGGCAGATCAGCCGATCTATCTGCAAGCGCGATCTGTGGTGCAACCCGTTGCAACAGCGCGGCCCAGCCTATGACCTGAGCCGTTGAAAGGATCAACACAATGGGCGTACCGCCTATCCCTGAAGCGCTGAAAAATCCGTGTGGAGGAATTTCCCGAGAATGGTTTTGTCCCCGTGTGCCTCTAGGAACGTTGCGCTTCTGTGCCAGCCCCCCTGAGCCATTTGAACCGCTCAGGGTCCTGGGAAAAGAGGAAGGCGGATATTCGCTTTCGTTCTTCCTTCGACACCCGTGCCAACACCGCTCGAATATCCTGATCGACGGAAAAGCGTTCCGTCCCACGCGCTTCAGCCTTGCAGTACCATGCGTGACCAGAGCTGAGGTCGCCAAGCTGCAATGATACCGCGCCGAGCAGTGTGCACGGGCGATAGTCGTCAGGTGTCAGATTATGGGCTTGTAATCCGAGGTCCTTCGCTTCCACGAACCGCTTGAGATCGCGGAGCGCGCCGCCTCGTGTCGTCATAAGGGCCGAGCGGATTTTCGGCAGTTTCTTGCGAGCATGTGCTGATGCCGTAGCGGTAATGGCGACTGCCTGCTGCGGCTCGTTCGCCTTCCGCCAGTGCGCGCTTGCATTGATCGCCGCCCAAGCATCGCCAGTCTCATTCCAATCCAGGGTCAGTGCCTCGGCCTCAACGCGGTGGTAAGCAATTCGCAGTTCATCGGTCAAACAGTATTCGGCATGCGAGGATACCCAGGCAAATTCCTCAGGGGAGATGCGCTTGCCGCTATCCAGACGTTTGATGAATGTCATCACCCGTGGATAGTGTTCGGGCTCGACATAGCCGACGCCAAATTTCCTTCGGAGATCCCTTGCTTCCTGGCGGCGGCGTAGGACAGGATCACTCTCCATCTTCTCAAAGTTGGCCTTGCTGGCCGCCTCCAGATAGGCCGCCCGTTCTGCCAGTAGTGTTCTCTCTCGCTCAGCATCCGCCTTCGCCGTGATCTTGCGCCTCGAGCGCTCGTCGGCTGATCGGGTCCTAAATTCTTCAGGCGAGATCGTGCCTATGGCGAGATCATACAAAGCTGCCAAACCGGCCTTCTGCAACCACGCAAGGGAGACTTCGGTTAGCGCTTCCCCGTCATTCATGCGCACGAGAATGCCATGCAACCGCGTGCCGGGCCGCGTCGCACCGGGCTAGTCATCAACTAAGTACTGCTCGGCCAGTGCTATTGGGGACGCCGTTCGCATCACCTTTCCTGTGCTTCACCAGATGCACGCATTTATGGGCAATGACAGCGCCCGGCGCAATCCAAAGGCGCCCCCCTTTCAGGAGCCTCTATCAAAGCCGTCGGCCAGCAGTGAGCCGCTATACCGGATATGATCGCCGCCAGCTCTGCGGCCTGCGTAGACCGCGCCGAAGTCAAATTGGCGTGGTGCCAAATGGTGCCATCTCCGCCCCCGACTGGACCACAAAAGTACCCCAAATGCACCAATCGGACGATCCGGGAATCTTTCCCGATAACTCTTGGCCGGCGCATTAACAGATTGCTTTCATTGAGAAATTTGTCTCACTTCAATCGAAGTGGTGCGCGGAGCTGATGGCGGACGCAATTCTGTCATTATGGAGCGCTCTCACTTGACACCGGAGAGGGGTGTGACAGTTTGCACGCATAGAGCGAGGAGTGGCGAATTGGCGATTAATTCCGAAACGTGTGAGGTGAAGGTCCGCGGCGAGTGGATCGAGCTGACGATCGAGGACGCTCTTCGATTGGACGCGTCCCGCACAAAGAGGTGCCCCGAATGCCACGGTCAGGTGCGCGCCCACACGAATGGCAGCAATGGCATGCGCACGCATTTCGAGCATTTCCGTCGCCACGATGGGTGTTCGAGGAGCGACGCCTTCAAGGGTGCGCGAAAGCTTCACCCACGGGCTTTGTCGTGAGCCGGAGGCGTAGGTGATCAAGTTGGCTGGCGTGTTGTTCCAGCACGTGAATTTTTGCAGAGGACAATGATGCTCGATCTCGATGAAGCTACTGCGCGAAGGATCATTGATGCAGTTGCCAATGCCATCGACGGCAAGGACGCCTCGGCCAAGACCTTCGGCGGCACACCGTTTGACCTCCTCTCCGAGTTTGATGCGTGGGGGCAAGGAAACAACAACAGCAAGAACGACACCACGCGAACCGATGCTCTAACGATTGCTTACCTGCTCTTCACTGGTGGCCGGATACCGTTGACCGGGATTCAGATGGACGGTGTGTGGTTTCGTCCTGACAAGTGGATCATTGGCGCCCTCGTGAAAAAGGGGCGTGCCATCATCGATGAGCAGAAGCAGGAGATCGCGCTTACGGCCGCTGGCTGGTCCTGGGTAGCGGGCGTATTAGAGGCCCTAAGCAAGACGAACAAGAGCGCTCCATGACCGATCGCCTCCTCCTCGACAAAGACGTTGAAGACGCACTTCAAGAAGCGGCCTTTCAGGTCGAGTTATCTCGAGAGGAGGTCATTGCCTTCATTTTAAGATCTTGGCTTGAAGACAACCGGTATTTGGATCCTCAGAGCGACGGCGATCAGGTTCCTTCAACCGTCGCTAATGCCAACGAGATGGAAGACGACGAAGAGTGGAACAGTCCCGAAGCCTTGGCTAAGTGGCGGACGCGCCACATAAGAGACCTCAACGAGCGTGCCATAGCATTTCACAAGCTGTGGCGCGAATTGGAGGAGGAGCGCCGCGAAGGCTACTGACCTTGTCCCCAAGTTCGATCCAATTTTAAGTTCGCTCCAGCGGTTTTGGGTTGCCGTATTTGGGGCGGTAGCAGCGGGTGCCGTGCGGAGCCATTTCGGCTGCGCAGCACCTTATCACGTTGCGTGTTGATCGTCTGAGCGAACTCGACAGGTGTCAGCCAGACGAGGCCAGAGTGCGGTCGGTGATCGTTGTAATCGCTGCGCCAGTTTGAAAGCGCTGATAGAGCAAGAGGCCGTGACGCGGTAGTGGAAGCGGCGGCATTCGTGCGCCAGTGCCTTCATTCGCGCGCGAAGGCCAAGGTCGTCGCTGCGTCTGGTTTCGTAACGAATCGCCGCCTCGACCGCGTGCGCGGCGTGCCCTATCCGCAACTTGTCAGAAAGACCACTGATCTCATGGCACATTCGCCTCTTGCCGGAGCGTCTCAGCTTGTGGTGGACGCTACTGGCGTGAGCGATCCCGTACTCGACATGCTTCGCAGCGCCGATTTGCAACCCGTTGCAGTGACCGGGTCACTGTATCGGCCTGTCTCATTTGACGTGGCGGCACTCGACGCCGCAATGTCCGTAAAAGATGGCCACGTCGGTGCGGATATTAACCGACCTTTTCTTCCTCTGGTTACCCATGCAAAATTCAATACCGCCTGCGTCGCCTCCAACCCACCGGCGAGATCGCCAAACCATTCTATTTCAACTACAATAGCGACGGCGCCTTTGAAGCGAAACGGCGGGCGGTCTATCTGGATGCTGATTGAACAAGACGTCAGGATCCTTGAGCGCAGATATTGATCGTGGGAATAGACGATGGCCGAAGAAGAATTCAAAGCAGCCTTCGCGAAAATCAAGGCCGACCTACGCCACTGCCTGATCATGCAAGCGGCCACCATAGTCGTCTCGCTGATGATATTGCTGAAACTATTCGAGAGCGGCCCTTGAGCCCCCCTCTCAAACAAGATCCCATACCAACAATGCCTGCCGGACTTCACGCGACAGGGTGAGCCTGTCGGGATGCTCGGCATCACCACCAGGGATGGTGCCGCGGTCTCTGAGGCAGGACCGGTACAAGGCGGGGAGCAAAGCCGATCCGCTATCCATGTCGACCTCATCAGCACCGAAATGTTTGGGCTGCACACCCCGGTGGCGCTGGCAGCCCGCTCTTCCGGGCGGCATTGCCGCCGATTTTTGCAACCCGTTGCACCGACCCCGGTGACTTGACTTGGTTATACATCTCGCCAAGGTTGCGACTCAGGCGAGGGAAGATCAAATGCAAGCGATTATGCAGGCGGGCAAAGCTGCTCCGCAGACGGCCAAAGAATTGGCTGAGAATGTACTATCTTGGGCAAAGCGGCATAACCTGTTCACGAAGGTTCCCCTTGAGGAAGCTGTTGATGAGGCTGCGGGTCGGTTTGTTGCGAGCGGAGATGCCTTTCGAGCGCAAGCGGTTGAGGAAATTCTCCGAAAGAAAGCGATCAACCTCGTCGGGTTCAGCGAACCGCAGAAGAAGGTCGTAATCTTCACCAACGGGAAGGTCAGCAAGGCGGATGAGAAAATCCTTCCGTTCCATTCGGCTGGTTTCACGTTTGAATACATTCAGGGAGGAATTGCGCAGGTTAAAGGGAGCCCACCCCCTCCGGAGATGCCGAAGCCGTTCAATCTGCATCAAGGCCGCTACACCTGTGGCTCGTCTATCTTTCCTGCTCATTGTATCGGCGCCGGCACTTTCGGATTGATCGTCAGAGATCAGGGCGGGGATCTTTTCGGCATGACGAATAATCACGTCGCTGGCGCGTGCAACAATGCGATGCCAGGCTTACCAATCCTAGCGCCCGGCCCGTTGGATGCGACCGAGGATGCCTGCGACCCATTCACTATCGGACGCCATCACCGACTCCTTCCAATCAACGACGGCATTCCTGAAAACATCGCGATCGACGTTAACTGGGATGTGAGCATCTTTCGACTGTCTGATGCCTCCAAGGTGACCTCCATGCAAGGCACAGCTTTCGACACGCCGGCGGTCGTCGCAGCCCCGGTGCCCTCGATGCAGGTAGAGAAGGTCGGGCGCACAACGGGCCGGACATCCGGAATCATCGTCGCGCAGTCGGCCTCTCCCGTTCCCGTTCACTACCAAGTTGCCGAATACGGGGTCCGGAAAAATGTCTACTTCGAAAGCGTATTCATTGTCGTCGGAGACAATGAGCAGCCATTCTCAAAAGCCGGAGACTCCGGATCGCTGGTTGTAGCGGACGATGGCAATGGGAACAAAGTTGCGGTAGGCTTAGTCTTCGCAGGGAATGAACAAAGAGGCTTATCATTCATTTTACCCCTGCCTGAGATAATGAATAAGCTGTCTTTGGAGATCGTGTCAGGACACCATGTATAACCGCCACACCAAGGCCGTAGATGCCGCTGTTGCGTTGGCGAAGTCCCTCTCTCTTCCGAGTGGGAAGGGGAGCGTTTTCGCGTGGCATGACGCTGGTGGTGACCGCATTGTCGTAGCTGCTGATCGAAAGTGGATAGCAGCGCACAGAACGATCCCGGCAATTTTTCGCGGGTATCCAGTTGAAGTCAGCGACCGGTTTGATGCTGTCGCACACGCCAGGCATTAACTCCCCTTTGACGCAAGCCTCAAATCCGGACGCGATTCCTCCGGTGCCAACTGGTGCCAACTCAACCCCCGACCAGAGCACAAATCGACCCCAAATGAGCCCCAAATGGCGCCATCAGGGCCCTAGTGGCTGAGGGCCACTTAGAGCCTTCTCACACAGCAAGCCATTGATATAAAAAAGAAAAACCGATATCTGATTCGCCCAGAATGAAAGTAACGGATGGCGGACGCAATTTTGACATCGTAGGGGTCACAAGTTCGATCCTTGTCACGCCCACCATTCGAATTCAAAGGGCCTTTCGAGAAATCGAGAGGCCCTTTTTCGTTCGGCCCGTCACGCGCCGGTCGATGGCTCCGCCCCCCGCGCCGAGCCTGTACGAAGTTTAATGTTTCCGTCATGGAAGAGCCCGGTTTCGCGCCCTAATTTGCATGCGCAGTCTGAAGGTACCTGCAGACCATCACATCCGTAAACCAACGGGCGGCAACGCATCTCGCGCTCGATGCGCGACGGCGACGCCGGCCGCAGCTTCTCTGAATGGGAAAGGAACGGACATGCCGGCAGTCAAGAACATCCTGCTCGTACACGGCGCCTGGGGCGATGCATCCCATTGGCGCCACGTGATCCCGCCGCTCCACGCCAAGGGCTACAGGATCGCCGCGGTACAGAACCCGCTGGCGTCGCTGGCCAACGATGTGGAGCGCACCCGCAAGCTCGCCGAATCGCTCGACGGCCCGACCCTGCTCGTCGGCCACTCCTATGGCGGCGCGGTGATCAGCGGTGCGGGCCACGCATCCAATGTCGTCGGCCTCGTCTATGTCGCGGCCTTCGCACCCGATGAGGGCGACAGCCTCGGCAGCATTTTCGCAAGGCGCGATCCGCCCTCCGGTGCAGCCAGCATCCGGCCCGACAAGGAGGGTTTCCTCTGGTTGGCGCAAGACACCTTCCGCCAGAGCTTCGGCCAGGACCTGAACGAAACCGATGCGCTGGTCATGGCGGTGGCACAGAAGCCGATTGCCGGGCGTTGCTTCGAGGACAAGGCCGGGCCGCCGGCCTGGAAGACGAAGCCGAGCTGGTACCAGGTCTCGCGCCACGACAACATGATCCCGCCGGAAACCGAACAGTGGATGGCCGAACGCATCAAGGCGAAGAAGATCATCACGCTCGACGCCAGCCACGCCTCGCTTGCTTCGCACGCCAAGGAAATTGTCGCGCTGATCGATGAGGCGATCGCCGCGCTCGGCTAGACCCGGCGCGCAACGCATCGCTTCAAAACAAACTTGCCGTAAAGACGACCCCGTCGATCGCCGGATCGACGGGGTCTCGTTCCAGGATCGCCGCCGAAATCGCCGATGGCCAATCGTCCAGGATCGACGTCTTAGTGCACCATCGCCGAGGCGACGGACATCAGTTCCTCGCGCCGCGGGACGCCGAACAGGTTCTGGCCACCGCCCGGCACTTCGGTAAAGCTCCAGCGCACGACGCCGTCCCGATCGAGCAGGAACTCACCGATGAGTTGCCCGGTCCCAGTCGCCATCATCCGTTCGTCAGCCTCGGTGATCTGGTAGTCCTCCACCTTGTCGAGATAGGCCATGGCTGCAATCGGATCCATCGGTGCCGGCAATTCGCCCGGCAGATCCACCTTCATCGCCATGATCGTCTTCTGGGCGACTTTGTACGGCCAGGCGTCCTCGTCCTCGGTAAATTCGAGGTTGGGCAGCCCGAATGCCCGATGCGAAACCCTTTCCGGATCGGCGGCGGCCATCAAGTTCGGCACGGGATGATAGCGGAAATAGAGGCGCGCCCGATCGATCGGCGTATTGACGACCGTCAGGCTCTCGATGCCCTTCTCCCGCAAGGCGCCGTCGAGTTGCGCCATGGCCGCGATCTGCCGCCTGCAGAACGGACAATGCAGGCCGCGGAACAGGCCAACCAGGACCGGTTTGCGGCCACGAAAATCGTCAAGGGCGATCTGACCTTCCTGCGTGATTGCGTCGAGCACCACATTCGGCGCCCGATCACCCGGCTGCAATGGCCGTCCACTCAGCGGCTCAACCATGTTTCGTCTCCTTGTCCCGGCCGGAATACCCCTGGTACGCCTTATGGCAAGGCAGGCATTTTCTCTCCGGCAAGCTGTGTGCAGCAATAAAAAACGCGGACGCCGCGCCCAGGGCGACGATCGGAATGTCAGTCGAGAAACGGCAAGATCATCAACGCTTCGGGATCGAGGCCATATTGCGCACATATGTCTCGCGCCGAAGCGAAGTACCTTTCCGCTGCATCGAGATCGCCGGCGTCCAGGCAGAGCGTCGCCAAGCCATCATAACACGGAAACAGGAGCTGCGCCTCTTGCGTTTCTCCGCAAAGATCGAGCGCCTCCTGATAGAGGCCGCGAGCGACATCTGATCGGCCATGACATTGATGGATTTGGCCGAGCACCAGCAGCGACACCGGCAGATGGTCGCGCTGGTCGAGTTCCCGGTCGATCGCAATCGCACGCTCCGCTGCCGGCATGCCGTCCGGCGAGCAACGATCGGTGAAGGTGCAATAGGCGACGGCGAGGTTGGCGAGCAGGCGCGCCTGAAAACCGAGGTCGCCGATACGCCTCGCCATATCGAAACCGCACTGACAAACCTCAATCGCGCGTTTCGGATCGGTGACCGCGTAGAAAACGGCCAGATTGGTGTAGCCGCGGCAGGCGGCATTCAGCAGGTTCGCGCCTTCCGCCACCGCGACGCTTTGCTCGACGATACCGATCGCTTCTGCGCTGCGGCCAAGGCGGGCAAGCGTCACGCCCTTGGTGTTCAGCGCTTCGGCCGTGACCCGCATCGCCTCCCGCTCAGTTTCCGGGCTGTCCGGCGCATAGGCCTCGATGCGATCCAGGGCGTCGTCCGCTGCCTTGAGAGCGCCTGCATAGTCGCCCATGCGGAAGGCGAGATGGCCGCATTCCTGTGAAAGATGCGCACCTTCGATCGGTGCGCTGACGCCTTCGAGCAGCTCGGCGGCTGCCGCAAAGGAAGCCAGCGCCTCGTCGCGCCGCCCGGCTTCCCACAGATGATGACCGAATTTGCGCCGGATCCGTGCCGATGCAATCCGATCGTCCGTGGCCCGGTAAATCTCCAGCAGGGCGCCGTAGTGCTGAACCGCCGCCTCGCGCTGGCCGGTCGGCCCCAGAAGATCGGCGACGCGTTCGCGTGCAGCCAGCCATTCGGGCCCCTCTTCGCCGGTGGCCGCCAGCGCCGCCATCGCCTGTTCGTAGAGCCGGATGGCATCATCATTGGCATAGAGCGCCCGCGCCCGGTCTCCGGCCGCAACCAGGTATTGCGCGCCTTTGACCTTTTGCTCGGAGAGACCGAAATGGTGGCCGAGCAGCGCCATTTCTTCGAGCCGTTCGGTATCTTCGCCGAACCGATGCTCCAGCACCTTGCCAATCAACGCATGCTCTTCCGTGCGCCGGCTGAGCAGCAGATTGTTGTAGACCACCTCCTGCAACAGCGTCTGGGTAAACCGATAGGTCTGCGTACCCGGCGACCCGCCGCCGTCGCTCACTTCTTCGATGATCTCCGTGTCGCAAAGCAGATCGAGAAGCGCGTCCACCGGCGTCCGCCCCGAAACCACCTGCAGCAGATCCGCATCGAAGCGCGGCCCGATCATCGCAGCGTGATGCAGCAATCGGCGGGCGTCCGGCGGCAGCCGATCGACGCGGCCGAGCAGCATCGCCTCGATGGTGACCGGTATGTCGGCGGCCGCCTCGCGATCCACCATCCGCCAGACCGAGCCAATCTGCTGCATGGCGGAAACGTCGATCAAGCCGCGCACGATTTCCTCGATGAACAGGGGATTGCCTCCGGCCCGTGCCAAAATCCGCGCGGCGAGCGCCTGGGGCAAGCCGTCTCCACCGAAGAAGGCCGCAAGCAGTCGTCGCCTGTCGGCTTCTGAAAGCGGTGCGAGCCGCAGCGCGGTCAAGCTTGTACGGCCGGGCTTCAGCCGATCGGCATCGGCGTCAGGCCGCTGGGTGGTCAAGAGCATCAACGGGCGGCCTTCCGTCCGCTCGAGAACGAAAGACAAGGCCTCGAGCGAGGCAGCATCGGCCCTGTGCAGGTCCTCGATCACAAGCAGCAAGGGGGTTCGTGACAGGCGCCGCTCGAAAATCGCTCTCACTGCTGCAAAAAGCTGCCGGCGCATCTGTTCCGGCTCGACGTGGCGCAACAGCTCATCCCGGGAATCCATGCCAAGGATCCGCAGGAACAGGGGCACGAGTTGTTCGAGCTTGTCTTGAGCGAAACCGATGTCGGCCAATCCAGCCGCAAGCAGCTCTGTCGTCCGCTGCAGGCTGTCGCCCATCGAAATCCCGTAGGCACCGCGCAACACCGCCGCAAGAACGCCATAGGACGGCTCACCGAGCGAAGAACTACCGGCGCGGCGAACGACGACGTTCGAAAATCGCGGATCCCCGGTTACGCGTTCAACGAATTCGCTGGCCAGCCGCGACTTTCCGAGCCCTGCCTCTCCGGTCAGGCGCACGAGTTGCGCCGTCCCGCCGCAGGCAAGCTCGAGGCAATCAATGAGGCGCTTCATCTCCGCCTCACGCCCGATCAGGGGCGCGCCCAGTCCTAGCGCCTCGAGACCCCGAGCCGTGCGCGGCGCCTCCAGAGACTGCATCAGCCTGAAGACTTCGACGCTGCCTGCCTTGCCGCGCAGCGTCATCGCGCCAAGCGCCTCATAGGCAAAGGCGTGGCAGGTCAACCGATAGGTCACCGGCCCGACGAGGATCTCCCCAGGCCCTGCGAGCGACTGCAGCCGCTGCGCCGTGTTGACCGCGTCACCGGTCACCGAATAGGCCTTGCCGTCGCCAGCCCCCAGATGCCCGGCCACGACGGTCCCGGTGTTGAGCCCGATATGAAGGTTCAGCGGCTCGCCGATCCGCGACTGCCAGCGTTCGCCGACCCGTCTTGCCCGGCCGGCCATGTCGAGCGCGGCCCGAAGCGCCCTCTCGGAATCGTCTTCGTGCGCAACCGGCGCGCCGAAGAGGGCAAGCAAGGCGTCGCCGATGAATTTGTCGACGTAGCCACCGTAGGCCTCGACCGCTTCGGTCAGTTCTTCAAAGAGCTCGTTCTGGAAAGCCCTGAGGACTTCCGGATCCACCTGCTCACCGAGACCGGTAAAGCCGCAAAGGTCGGCAAAGAGAATGGTGGCCGTGCGGCGGTCGGCGCCCGCATCCTCGTCCGGCGACGGCCCCTCGCCACCCGATCTTACCTGAGGCGTTTCGGCTACCGTCGGTCGCGAAGCCGTCGGCTTGATGGAAGCTGGGGCTGCGAGCCGGGTGCCGCAGGTGGGGCAAAACGAGAAGTGTGGCGGGCAAAGTGCGCCGCAACCGGGGCATGGGCCATGCTGCTTGGTGCCGCAGTTCGGGCAAAACGCGAACCCGTCTTGGATCTCGCAACCGCACTCGTGGCAGTTCATCGACGACGAACCTTCGAAGAGCCCCGGTTGGCATGGCAGATGCCGGACCGGCCGAGGCATGTGGCTTGGCAAGAATGAACCTGCGTCCGCGGCTTTGCAAGCAACAGCCAATCCAGAACGCGGACCACGGATGCGGCCCGCCCCATGACACTGGCAAGCGGCGCATTCGACGGCGGTCTCCCGACCGATCGGTCGAAACTTGCCGACGAGCCCGCCACACCGTCAGGAATGGTTCCGGCGCGCCTTTGGCGAGCGTGAAAACGTGTCGAGATCGATAGCCGCCCCCTCCGGCGCGCGGCACACCTCTTCCGGGTGCCGGTCGCTGGCCTCGACGGCGAAGTGGATCGCCGCGGTCTCATTGGTGAAGAGGCCGCCGACGACGCCCTTGCGGTCGGAAACGACCCACCAGCCGTGCCGGTCGCGACCGACAACGAAACGCGCACGCGCGAGAAAGCCGCGCCGGATCTGCTGCGTACTGCCCATGATGGAATGATCCTCGTTGATGAGAAAGAAGACTTAACCGGCAAGCCACGGGATGATCGCCTGGATGCCATAGGCGAGTCCGAGAACGACACCGAGCCGGATGCCGATGCCGAGAAAGGCGTCGCGAACCGCGCTGTCATTGCGGCGGTTCTCGATTTTTTCGTTGCCATGGGCGCGTCGGTTCAGCTCGGCGCGGGCGGCAAGATGCGGAAGGCGTGACATGATTTGTCTCCTGGTGGACGAGAGACCGGCCACGCGCACGCCCTGGAACAAAACTCCGCGGGGCGAAAGGCGAGGCTGGACCGGAATTTGCTCGGGATGATGGGAACTCAGCTCGCGAGCGCGAAGCGGAGGTCGCCGCCGACATGGGAAGCGGGCGGTTCGCTCAGCGGTTCGAGGGCCGCGCGGATCTCGGCCGCCGTTTCCGGCGCAACCGGCGTCAACGGCAGGCGCAGTTCGGGGCTGAGGGCGCGCGCCAGGTGCAGCGCATATTTGACCGGTCCCGGATTGGTCTCGCGCTCCAGCGCCACCAGCAACGGCCTCAGCCGCTCATGGATGGCAATCGCCGCCCCGACATTGCCGCTCGCAATCGCCTGATGCATCGCCACGACCAGCCGCGGCACGACATTGGATGCCACCGATATGGTGCCGTGTCCGCCGCACAGATTGAAGGGCAGCGCCGTCTGGTCATGGCCGGAAAACGGGTGAAGGCGGTTCTTCAGCGCAGCCGGCATCGAAAGAAGCCGACCGATGTCGCCGGTCGCATCCTTGATGCCGACGATTCCTGGAAGCTCCGCCAGCCGCTCAAGCGTGCGCGGCGCAAGATCGACACCTGTGCGCGAAGGGACATTGTAGAGAATGACAGGTAGGTCGACAGCACCGACGATCGCCTCGAAGTGCCGATAAAGCCCCTCCTGCGACGGTTTGCTGTAATAGGGCGCGACCACGAGCGCCGCATCCGCGCCGAGCGCCTTGGCTTCGGCTGTCAGGGCGATCGTCGTCTCGGTGCTGTTGGTGCCGGTGCCGACGATAACGGGGATTTTGCGCTCGGCGACCTCAACGCAGCGCTCGATCACCAATGCCCGTTCGGCGCGCGACAGCGTCGGCGCCTCACTGGTGGTGCCGCAGGCAACGATGCCGGAAATGCCGTGGCGGATCTGCCATTCGACCAGCGACATCAGGCCGACGACATCGACCTTGCCGTCGCGAAACGGCGTGACGAGCGCCGTGATCGCCCCTTCGAGGCGCAGCGAATGCATGCTCATGGAAATATCCTTCAGGTGGGAAACTGGCCGCGATCGGTAGCTGCGATGGCAAGCTGGTGGCCGCGGCAGGAGCGTAACAAGGCGCCGAGAATGGCCGCCGCCGGATCGACATGGTGTGCCTTGTAGGTGACCCGGCCGGAACCTGGCGGCTGATAGCGCAGCACACAGGTCCAGATCCCCAGTTCATGACTGAGGCTGCGCAGGCAGAGTTTTGCCTCGGTGGTCGAAGTCAGGTGAATGACCGCGTCGACCAGGGCATCGGCCGCCATCAGTTCGCGGAACCGAGGCGATGGCCACGCGCCGGCGGCAAGCTCCGGAAGCTCCCGGATGACCCGAACCGCCTCCCAGACGTGATGCTCGCGCAGGCGGCGAACGGCGGTCAGCCGCAGCAGCAGCGCTTCCAGTTCATCCGGATGCGGCTCGGTGGCATCGGGTTGCTCTCGCGGAGCCTGCGGCGGTAGGATTGGGAGATGACGGCGGAAGCGGAAATCATGAAGAGACATGGCACTCATCCGTGTTCGATGGAGAGAGGCTAGCCCCGTCAGGCGTCGGGATTCGATTCCGACTTCAAGCAGCCGGCATAAGATTTCCGTAAAGCGCGCCGATTGCGGCTGTCCAAGCCGTCAGAGCCCGGCTAGATTTGCGTTTGAAGGTTGGTGGACCGGGCCGAAATCCGCGCGCACGGCGTCGAAATAATCTGACGCAAAAGATGACGCGCACGCAATTTTGCGCTAGGTAGCCCCTTCGGTGGCGATCCGGATCGCCATATCCGTGCAATACCCCCTGTCCGTGAAGGAACATGCCATGCCTGCCTATCGCTCACGTACCACCACCCACGGCCGCAACATGGCCGGTGCCCGCGGCCTCTGGCGCGCGACGGGCATGAAGGACAGCGATTTTGGCAAGCCGATTATTGCGGTGGTGAACTCGTTCACCCAGTTCGTACCGGGCCACGTGCACCTCAAGGATCTCGGCCAGCTCGTTGCCCGCGAGATCGAGGCAGCCGGCGGCGTCGCCAAGGAATTCAACACCATCGCCGTCGACGACGGCATCGCGATGGGTCACGACGGCATGCTCTATTCGCTGCCGTCGCGCGAGATCATCGCGGACTCCGTCGAGTACATGGTCAATGCGCACTGCGCCGACGCCATGGTCTGCATCTCCAACTGTGACAAGATCACGCCCGGCATGCTGATGGCGGCGCTCCGCCTCAACATCCCCGCCGTCTTCGTTTCCGGCGGCCCGATGGAAGCCGGCAAGGTCGTGCTGCACGGCAAGACGCATGCGCTCGACCTGGTCGACGCCATGGTCGCCGCCGCCGACGACAACGTGTCGGACGAGGACGTCAAGGTCATCGAGCGCTCCGCCTGCCCGACCTGCGGCTCCTGCTCCGGCATGTTCACCGCCAACTCGATGAACTGTCTGACCGAGGCGCTTGGCCTGTCGCTGCCCGGCAACGGCTCGACGCTCGCCACCCACGCCGACCGCAAGCGCCTGTTCGTCGAAGCGGGCCACCTGGTCGTCGATCTCGCCCGCCGCTACTACGAGCAGGAGGACGAGAACATCCTGCCGCGCAACGTCGCCTCCAAGAAGGCCTTCGAAAACGCCATGGCCCTCGACATCGCCATGGGCGGCTCGACCAACACCGTTCTGCACATTCTGGCCGCCGCCCATGAGGGCGAGGTCGATTTCACCATGGCCGACATCGACCGCCTGTCGCGCAAGGTTCCCTGCCTGTCGAAGGTCGCTCCGGCGAAAAGCGACGTGCACATGGAAGACGTACACCGCGCCGGCGGCATCATGTCGATCCTCGGCGAACTCGAGAAGGGCGGCCTCATCAACCGCGATTGCCCGACCGTGCACAGCGCGACGATCGGCGACGCGATCGACCGCTGGGACATCACCCGCACCTCGAGCGAAACGGTTCGCAACTTCTTCCGCGCGGCGCCGGGCGGCATCCCGACCCAGGTCGCCTTCAGCCAGGAAGCCCGCTGGGACGAGCTCGATACCGACCGTGAAAAGGGCGTCATCCGTTCGGTCCAACACCCCTTCTCCAAGGACGGCGGCCTCGCCGTCCTCAAGGGTAACATCGCGATCGACGGCTGCATCGTAAAGACGGCGGGCGTCGACGAAAGCATCCTGAAGTTCTCCGGTCCGGCCCGCGTCTTTGAAAGCCAGGACGCATCGGTCAAGGCGATCCTTGCCAACGAGATCAAGGCCGGCGACGTCGTCGTGATCCGCTATGAAGGCCCGAAGGGCGGCCCTGGCATGCAGGAAATGCTCTATCCGACGAGCTACCTGAAGTCGAAGGGCCTCGGCAAGGCCTGCGCGCTGATCACCGACGGCCGCTTCTCCGGCGGCACCTCGGGTCTATCGATCGGCCACGTCTCGCCGGAAGCGGCCAATGGCGGCACGATCGGCCTGGTGCGCGAAGGCGACATGATCGACATCGACATCCCGAAGCGCACGATCAGCCTGCGTGTCGACGAAGCAGAACTTGCAAACCGCCGCGCCGAACAGGACGCCAAGGGCTGGAAGCCGGCCGAGCAGCGCAAGCGCAAGGTGACGACCGCGCTCAAGGCCTATGCGGCTTTCGCCACCTCCGCCGACCGCGGCGCAGTGCGCGACCTCGGCGAGCACTGAGCCGCCTGCAGATAACGACGAAGAAAGGCTCCCGGGATCCGGGAGCTTTTTTCTTGGCCGGATTTTGCGGTCGTATGGCCGCGTTCAGCACCGCTGCCTTCTTTGCCGGATGAGGTGCATCTGGTATTTTAGACCGCCCTAAGATTAAGAGGCGGGTCATGGCAAACACATCCGAACTGCTCGGCACGTGGAAGATGCTCTCCTGGAAACGCGAGGTTGTCGCGACAGGCGAAACCAGCGATGCGATGGGCGCCGATCCGATCGGCTATCTCTCCTATGACGGGGATGGCCGGGTCACCGCCGTCGTGGTGAAGCGCGATCGCCCGAAACTGAAGGGCGCCGTGCCGACGGACGACGAGAAGGCAGCGCTCTTCGATACGATGCTTGCCTATGCCGGAAGCTACAGGCTCGAAGACGGCCGGATCATCCACCACCTGGATGCGAGCTGGAACCCGGCCTGGGGCATGTCAGATCTGATCCGACCCTTCGTCGTGGAGGGTGACAAGCTGGTGATCTACGGCGCACCGGCCATCGACCCGAGGACCGGCGAAGAAGTCACCTACCACCTCGAATTTCGCAGGATGTGAACGCCCAGCCGTCTCCAGGCGTCAGAGGTGACGCGTCTCGGCGGGCGCATGGAACCAGTTGTTGTTGCGTCCGTCCATGTATTGCACCGGCGCCTCGGCGAGCACCGCTGGATCGAGATCGTCGAGGCAGGCAAGGTTGACGGAGTAGTAGGCGCCGCCGATTTCCTCGATGTAGCCATGACCGAAAGCGGCAATGCCGCAGGTCTTGCAGAAGCGGTGATGCGCGCTTTTGCTGGCGAATTGATAGTCGGCGATGTTGGCCTCATCGCACTGCAGGCGAAAATCATCAGGCTTGACGACCACGCCCCAGTAGCGCCGCTTCCAGCAGATCGAGCAGTTGCACTTGCCGGTACCCGCGTCGAGGTCGATATCGGCCTCGTAGCGGATGTTTCCGCAATGGCAGCTTCCTTTGTAGGTCAGTTTCATAGCCGTCGCTCCTGCTTGGCGGGCCAGACAGGCCCTATTGCCGCCCACCCGGCTGGCAACACTGTGCCAGGTGAAGTTCATGCAGACCATGTGCCATGTTGACAACATATTGTCAATAACAAGCAAGTTTCCAACACGCAAGTCAGAGATGACGAACCTCGGCCGGCGTTTCATCCCATCGGTCGTTCCGGCCATCCAGATATTGCACCGACACCTCTGCAAGGACGGACGGTTCGACGTCGTCCAGCGTGGCGACATTGATGCTGCAATAGGCGCCGCCGAGCTCCTCAACATAACCATGGCTATAGGAGGCGACGCCGCAGACGGGGCAGAAACGGTGGCTTCCGACCTTGGCGCCGAACTGATAGAGCCCAACCGCATCTTCCGGTGACAGGAGGCGAAAATCCTCCGGCTGGACCTGCGCGCCCCAATAGCGGGTCTTCGTACAGAACGAGCAATTGCATCGCGTCGTTCCGGCATCGAGATCGAACGTCGCCTGGTATCGCACCTTGCCACAATGGCAACCGCCCCTGTAAGTCCTTCTCGCCATGCTCTCTTCTCCCTTGCTGAAATGATCACATTATGACAACATAGTGTCATATAAACATCCACACAACGAAGGTGCTGTCAACATGAAAGACCCTGATCGGACGCCCGCCGGAGACGCCTTTGCGGAGTTCGCCATATCGGTGCTGCGGCTTGCCGGTCCACTGACACACGCCGGCGACGCGCTCGCCAAACCCTCCGGGCAGACCAGCGCCCGCTGGCAGGTGCTGGCCGCGGCAAACCACGCCCCCATGTCGGTCGCCGATGCGGCCCGCGCGCTTGGCCTCGCGCGCCAGGGCGTGCAGCGCATCGCCGACCTTTTGGAGGCGGAAGGCCTGATCGACTACAGGGACAATCCGACCCACCAAAGAGCAAAGCTCATGGTGCTCACGGCGACGGGGGAAACGGCGCTTGACGAGATCAAGGAGCGGCAGGCCGCCTGGGCCGACAGGCTTGGTGCCGAGTTGGGTGAAAGGCGCCTGCGGCAGGCCTCGGCCCTGATCGCGGAGATCATTGAGGTGTTCAAGGAACGTTCTTCGCCTGAAGACCCGGCCTCCTGAGCCGAGACGGCTCAGGCCAGCGTCAGGAGGTCCGCGCGCAGGCGGTCCGGCCCACCGTCGCCAAGTACCGGATCGAGCGCCGCATGCAACGCCTTCCAGATCGGTAGCGCGCGCAACAGCAGCGCTTCACCTTCCTGTGTCAGCCGCAGCCGCCGCGACCGCCGGTCCTCCGGATCGGGAAAGCTCTCGATCAAGCCACGCCGCTCCAGCGGTTTGAGCGCTGCCGTCAGCGTCGTCCGATCCATCGCGAGCAGCGACGCCACCGAACCCATGTTCGGCGGCTCCGGACGGTTGAGCGACATCAGCAGCGAGAACTGCCCGTTGGTGATGTCGAAGGGGCGTAGCGCCTCGTCGAACCGCCGGGCAATGGCGCGCGCGGCGCGCTGCACATGCAGGCAGAGGCAGGTATCCCTCACATGCAAGGTGGTCTCGAACGGGATCGAAGGCATCTTTGACATGCCTGATTAATGTTGATATCAACGTAAATAGTCAAGTGCAACGTTGGAAGGAGGAACGGGCATGAGACAGGACCAGGCAGTCGTATCGCCTCAGGAGTGGTTGAAAGCGCGCAAAGACCTGCTGGCGCTGGAAAAGGAACACACGCACGCACGCGACAGGGTCAACGCCGCCCGGCTGGCCCTGCCCTGGGTGAAGATGGACAAGACCTACGTCTTCGACACCGCAAGCGGGCGCAAGTCACTGTCTGAGCTTTTCGACGACCGCAGCCAGCTCATCGTCTACCATTTCATGTTCGGCCCCACCTGGGAGGCCGGTTGCCCTGGCTGCTCGTTCTTGGTCGATCATTTCGCCGGCATGCTGCCGCACCTCAACCACCACGACGTGACGCTGATTGCCGCATCGAACGCACCGCTTGCGAAGATCGAAGCCTACAGGAAGCGCATGGACTGGCACTTCCCGTGGGTCTCGGCCGAGGGCAACGGTTTCAATCGTGATTTCCACGTCGCCTTTTCTCCGGACGAACTGGCAAGCGGCAAGGTTGCCTACAATTTCACCGAGACCGAAAGCGCCAACGCGCATGAGGAACTGCCGGGACTGAGTGCCTTCCAGAAGGACGAGGACGGCACGATCTTTCACACCTATTCGTCCTATGCCCGCGGTCTCGAGGAACTGGTCGGCACGCTGATGCTGCTCGACCGCGCGCCGAAGGGCCGTAACGAAGATCGGACGATGAGCTTCGTCCGTCGCCACGACGAATACGACCGGGAACTCGGACGCAAGGTAGGCTGACCGGCCGCGTCGTCGCAGGCGGAACCTTTCGCCTGCGAGATCGTTTTCAGAACGCTCGCTGGCCGGGTCGATGACCTGCGCCCGGACCAAGAAGGAAATGCCGTGAGAGCAGAACCGGAGGAAGCGCACCGCTGGCTCGAGCAACTGCTGGGCGACTGGCAGGTTCGCACGGATGGAGCCGGCGGCGAGCCCGACGGCAGCGGCCCCTGGACTGAGCACGTTCGCTCGCTTCAGGGTCTCTGGATCGTCTCTGAAGGCAAGGGAACGATGCCGGGCGGCAGCTTCGGCGAAACGCTGATGACGCTCGGCTACGATCCCGAAACGAAACGCTACATCGGCACCTGGGTCGGTTCCATGCTGACCCACATGTGGGTCTATGACGGCGAGTTGAATGCGGAAGGCACGTCCCTGTCGCTCTACTGCGACGGACCGGATTTCGAAAACCCGGGCAAGACTGCACGCTACCGGGACGTCATCACGCTCATCGATCAATCCCGGCGCCTGCTGAAGGCGCAGATGCAGGCACCGGACGGAAGCTGGAAAGACATGATGACGGCGGAATACCTGCGCCGGGATTGAACGGGCGACGATCTGCGTTCGATTATCGGCCGCAGTCCGCCTGCTCGATCCGAAAGGGGCTCATTCGAACATACAACCAAGCGGCGCGACAGGCGCCGCCCAAGCAAACTGGAGGAAGGCGATGGCAGATCACGGCAAATTCGTTTGGTATGAACTGATGACGACGGACATGGCCGCGGCCGAGACGTTCTACAAGGACGTGGTCGGCTGGGATGCCCGCGATTCCGGTATGCCCGGCATCAGCTATACGCTGTTCAACGTGGGCGAGATCCCGGTTGCCGGACTGATGACAATGCCGGAAGGCGCGCTCGAAATGAAGGTGCCGCCCGCCTGGCTCGGATATATCGGCGTCGATGATGTCGACGCGACCGCCGCCAAGATCGCTGCCAAGGGCGGCAAGGTTCACCGGGCGCCGGACGATATCCCCGGCATTGGGCGTTTTGCCGTCGTGACCGACCCGCACGGCGCCGTGTTTTCGATCTTCAAGGGAACGGGCGATCCGCCGCCGATCACCGATCCGATGGCACCCGGTCTCGTCGGTTGGCATGAGCTTGCGTCCGGCGACCTCGATACCGCCTTCCCGTTCTACGCCGAGCTCTTCGGCTGGACAAAGGACCACGGCATGGACATGGGTGACATGGGCATCTACCAGATCTTTGCCCATGGGGGCGCTCCGATCGGCGGCATGATGACCAAGCCGAAGGAAGTGCCCGCACCTTACTGGCTCTACTACATCAACGTGCCCGCACTCGACGCGTCGATCGAGCGCATCAAGGCCGGCGGCGGCAAGGTCGTGCTCGAGCCGATGGAAGTGCCTGGCGGCGCCTGGATCGTTCAGGCGCTCGACCCGCAAGGCGCCCTCTTTGCTCTGGTCGCACCGAAACGCTGAAGCGCGCCAACGACGCTCGCATGAAACGAGGCCTGTCTCCCATCCGGAGGCGGGCCTTTTTTTCGATCCGCGTGGCGCAATGCGTTGACGGAGCACGCGCCTCTGCTCTGCACCACGCGCATCCCTCGGTTGCGGCGCGGCCCCTAGTATTTCAGGGTATTTCAAGCTTATTTAACACCTTATACGATAACAGGGGCAACGAGCACACTGATTTCGAATGGGTTTCTTGTCACCCGACAAGAATTGTCGCGACAGCCAAAGCGATGAGCGGCGACATGAGTGGAGCAACTTCGCGTACATGAAGAACAATGGCGGCAGCTATACGCCCCCGAAAACGGGCGTTGCAGAAGCGCGCACGGCGAAGGCGCTGCGTCGCAAGCTCCAATGGCTCCTCGCCATCGTCGTTGCCTGTACCGGCGTGCTCGCCACCGAAATCATTGCCGCATCCTATAGCGACTTCGTCATCGCCCGCCGCAACCTGACCGAGGTCATGGCCTTCTGCCGGGTGCTCGACGCCGCAAATTACCTCTCGGCCGAACGTGGCCCGTCCAATGGCGTGCTCGGAATCGGCGTGGCGCCCGGCTCGCCGGTCCAGGCCCGGCTGGCTGAGTTTCGCGCCCGCAGCGACGAAGCACTCACCACGCTGACCCAAGACATCAACAATGCCAGCCGTTCTGAGCCTGCCGGCGCCCTCTCGCCCATACTCGTCGAGGTTCGCCGCCGCCTGATGCTGGCACGCGCCGAAATCGACCGCATTGCCGCGCTTCCGCCCGAACAACGGGACCTGACGGAAATCCAGGCGACGATCGAGGCGATGTTCGGCGTCATCGACGCACTTCGCCCGGCCATCGACTGGAACATTCAACGCTTGACCAACACCGACCCGAACCTCGCCGGCATCGCGCTTGCCGCACAGATGCTCAGCAATCTGCGCGAGGATGGCGGCCGCCTCGGCTCGCAGGTCATGGCTCCGGTTGCCGTCGGCCAGCCGCTTGCGGCGAAGAACATCGCCGACAGCGAGCGCACCCGCGGCAGGCTGCAGGAAATCTGGTCCATCGTCGGCAAGCCCGGCGCCCTTCCCGGCCTGAAACCGGCCAACATCGCGGATCTCGCCAGGATCGACCACGATTTCTTCGGCGAAGGATTTGCGATCATCGACGGCATCGTTGCCATCGGCAAGAAATCGGGCGCCTACCCGATGACTGCCGAGCAGCTGACCGACCGCTTCGTCCCGAAGATGAAGCCACTCGAGGATCTGCGCCGCGCCTTCATGGATGCAACCGTCGAGCGGCTTGCGGCAAACAAGACACGGGCCTCGGTCAAGCTGGCCGTTGCCAGCCTCGCGACCTTTGCCCTGTTCCTGGTGCTGCTGGTCCTGATGCGCCGCGCCCGTTCGCTCGTCTTCGAGCCGTTGCTGATCGCCCGCCACAGCATCATCGAGCTCGCCAATGACCGGCCGATCGCCCGCCTTCAGGGCAAGGGCGGCGAAGGCGAGATGGGGCGCCTGTTCGATGCGATCGACGTGCTGCGCAAGCGCCTCGACGAACGCATGCTGCTGATGCAGCACCTCGAACGCCAGGCGGAAACCGATGAACTGACCGGCCTGCTCAACCGCCGCGCCCTCGAACTCATCGGCGGAGCGCAAGACACGGCCGACAGCAACCAGGATGCCTGTCTGATCCTGATGGACATCGACCACTTCAAGCAGATCAACGACACCCACGGCCACCTCGTCGGCGACATCGTGCTCAAGGAAACGGCCCGCATCATCCGCAACTCCGTGCGCAACACTGATCTGGTCGCCCGTTTCGGCGGCGAGGAGTTCGCGATCATCACCCCCGGCGACAGCATCGAGTCGGCCCTTGCGCTGGCGGAGCGGATACGGGCCAATCTTGCGCGCGAGCCGATCGTCGTTGCCGACGGGCAGGAACTGAACGTCACCGCCAGCTTCGGTGTGGCGGAGGGCCGCACGGCGAATGGCGGCTGGAGGCACCTGATCGAGAGCGCCGACACGGAGCTCTATCGTGCCAAGTCCGAAGGTCGCAACCGCGTCTGCGGCCAGCCGGCCGAGGCCAGCCTTTCCCACTTCACGAAGACGAAATCCGCGCGCGCCTAGCCAGAAAATCGAGCAGGACCCGCACGCGCGACGGCAAGGCTCCGCCTTGGCCGAGAAACACGGCGTGGAATGTTTCGGCGTCACCGGGATTGAGATGCTCGACCAGCGGCAGCAGCCGGCCGGCGCGGATATCCTCCCTGACTGTGAAGGTCGGAAGCCGGACGAGGCCGACGCCGGCAAGGGCAAGTTGGCGCAGGCCCTCGCCATCGCTGACCCGCACCCGTTCGGTCGGCGGCAGGGCGATCTGTTCCGCATTCGAAAGCAACGGCCAACCATCGATCGCCCGCGCGTAGCTATGGCTCAGCCGGTTGTGCGCCTCGATATCCTCGATGGTCTGGGGCACTCCGAAGCGATCGAGATAGGCTGGAGCCCCGACGATCGTCATCGACGTGGTGCCGAGTTTGCGTGCGATCAGGCTCGATGTCTTGAGCGGACCGGCGCGCACGGCAATATCGACCCGCTCCGCCATCAGATCGACGACGGCGTCCGTCTGCAGGATGTCGAGGGAGACCGAGGGAAATTCCGCCAGGAATTCCGGCAGCACCGGCATCAGCGCATGCGTCGCGTAGGAAGCGCTGACATTGAGCCGCACGCGGCCCTCCGGCGTTTCGCCGACACCCGCCGAGCGTTCCGCCTCGTCGATATCGGTGAGGATGCGCACGACCCGTTCGTAGAAGGCGCAGCCTTCCGCCGTCAGTTGCAGTCGCCGCGTCGACCGGTTGACGAGCCGGACGCCCAATCTCTCTTCCAACCGCTGGACGAGCTTGCTGACGGCCGAGGGCGTCATGCAGCAGACCTTCGCCGCAGCCGAAAAGCCGCCAAGCTCCACCACCTTGGCAAAAACCGCCATCTCCCCCGAACGATTGATCGTCAAACGCGACATGTGACTTCAACTCACAAATGATGTTCCTTGATGCGGTCTACATCTCAAATGCTCCCAACACCACCTTCCTCCTTGAAGCGACGCACTGACAACAAGTGTCGCTGAACAGGCAAAGCCAACGAGGAGCTCTACGACATGGAATATAGACGGCTTGGATCATCGGGACTGAAAGTGCCGGCCTTGAGCTTCGGTGCTGGAACCTTCGGCGGCAAGGGACCGCTGTTCAGCGCCTGGGGCAATAGCGACGCGGCCGAAGCACGACGCATGATCGACATTTCGCTGGAAGCCGGCGTCAACCTCTTCGACACGGCCGACGTCTATTCCGACGGTGCTTCCGAGAGCGTGCTCGGTGCGGCGATCAAGGGACGGCGCGACGCCGCGCTCCTCTCGACCAAGATGGCGTTGCCGATGGGCGACGGACCGAATGACGCCGGCACGTCTCGTACACGTCTCGTCAAGGGCGTCGACGATGCCTTGAAGCGGCTCGGCACCGACTATATCGACCTCCTGCAACTACACGCCTTCGACGCCGGCACACCGGTCGAGGAAACGCTCTCGACGCTCGACGATCTCGTCACCGCCGGCAAGCTGCGCTACGTCGGGGCCTCCAACTTCGCCGGCTGGCAGTTGATGAAATCGCTGGCGGTTTCGGAGAAACACGGCCTCGTGCGCCATGTCGCCCACCAGGTCTACTATTCGCTTGTTGGTCGCGACTACGAGTGGGAGCTGATGCCGCTTGGTGCCGACCAGGGCGTCGGCGCACTCGTCTGGAGTCCGCTCGGCTGGGGGCGTCTCACCGGCAAGATCCGCCGCGGCCAGCCGTGGCCCGAAGGCAGCCGCCTGCACGACACAGCCGCCTTCGGCCCGCCGGTCGACGACGAGAAGCTTTACGACGTCGTCGACGTGCTCGATCAACTGACCGAGGAAACCGGCAAGACGATCCCGCAGATCGCCATCAACTGGCTCTTGCAGCGCCCGACGGTCTCGAGCGTCATCATCGGCGCCCGCAACGAAGAGCAGCTCCGCCAGAACCTCGGCGCGGTCGGCTGGTCGCTGTCGCCGGAACAGATCGCCCGCCTCGACGAAGCGAGCAAGACGACCCCCGCCTATCCCTACTTCCCCTATTATCGCCAGGAAGGGTTCGCTCGCATCAATCCGCCGCTCGTCTAACTGTCAGGCAACCGCTTTCGCACGCCCCACACCGGCGTGCGAAAGCGTTGCGCCGCCTTGATTTTCCCGGCACGCTTTCGCGCTTGCATTCTCGATTTGCATTGCACAAACTTCGTGGCGATGGGGGGCGCCAGACCCGCCACGAAGGGGATCAAATCAGGCATGTCGATCAAGGCCAGTATCTATCACCTGACCCACTATACCTATGACCGTCCCGTAAGACTGTCGCCACAGATCATCCGGCTGAAGCCGGCGGCCCATTCCAAGACCAAGGTCATCAGCCACTCGCTGAAGGTTTCGCCCGCCAACCACTTCGTCAATCTGCAGCAGGACCCCTACGGCAACTACCTTGCCCGCTTCGTCTTTCCCGATCCGGTCAGCGAACTGAAGATCGAGGTCGACCTCGTCGCCGACATGACAGTCTACAATCCCTTCGACTTCTTCGTTGAAGAGGAAGCCGAACACTGGCCCTTCCCCTACCCCGAAGACCTCGGAGACGACCTCAAGATCTACATGACGCCGGAACCGGTCGGCCCGGCACTGAGCGCCTTCATAGCGACCGTCGACCGCTCGCGGCAACGCACCATCGACATGGTCGTTGGCCTCAACGCGCGCCTGCAAAACGAGATCGGCTATGTGATCCGCATGGAGCCGGGTGTACAGACGCCGGAGAACACACTGACGTCGGCCCGGGGTTCCTGTCGCGATTCGAGCTGGCTGCTGGTACAGATCCTGCGCAATCTCGGTTTCGCCGCCCGTTTCGTTTCCGGCTATCTCATTCAGCTCACGCCCGACCTCAAGGCGCTCGACGGCCCGTCGGGCACCGACCACGACTTTACCGACCTGCACGCCTGGGCCGAGGTTTACTTGCCGGGTGCCGGCTGGGTCGGGCTCGATCCGACCTCGGGCCTGTTGACCGGCGAAAGCCATATTCCGCTGGCCGCCACACCGCATTTTCGCAACGCCGCACCGATCTCAGGCGGCTTCTTCGGCGACCCCGATACCCGCACCGATTTCGCCTTCGACATGAAGGTGACGCGTGTCGCCGAACATCCGCGCATCAGCAAGCCGTTCTCCGACGAGAGCTGGGAGGCGCTGAATGCACTCGGCGAAGAGGTCGACCGGGTTCTCCAGGAAAATGACATCCGCCTGACGATGGGCGGCGAGCCGACCTTCGTCTCGATCGACGACTTCGAGTCCGAGGAGTGGAACACTGAAGCGGTCGGCCCGACCAAGCGCGAGAAGGCGGACACTTTGATCCGCCGTCTGCGCGAGCGCTTCGCGCCCGGTGGCTTCCTGCACTATGGCCAGGGCAAATGGTACCCCGGCGAAAGCCTGCCGCGCTGGACGTTCTCGCTCTACTGGCGCAAGGACGGTGTGCCGATCTGGCGCCGCCCCGATCTCATCGCCGAGGAGACCGGCCACCATGACGTCACCGAGAAGCACGCCGAACGTCTGTTGCATCTGATGGCAGGCGAATTGAGCGTGCCGACCGAGATGGTCCAACCGGCCTTCGAAGACCCCGCCGACTGGCTGCTGAAGGAGGCAAACCTCCCTGAGAACGTCGATCCCTCCAATTCCAAGCTGAAGGACCCCGAAGAGCGCAGCCGCATGGCTCGCGTCTTCGAGCGCGGCCTGACGACGCCGACCGGCTACGTGCTGCCTGTGCAAGCCTGGAATGCGCGTGCCACCGGTGTGCGGTGGATGAGCGAGAAATGGCAGACGCGCCGCGGTCGCATCTTCCTCGTTCCCGGCGACAGCCCCGTCGGCTACCGCCTGCCGCTCGGCGCCCTGCCCTATGTCGCGCCCTCCGCCTATCCCTATATCCATCCGGTCGATCCGACCGTTCCCCGGGACGATCTGCCTGACTTCGCCGAAAGCAGCGCCCGCCCGCAGCATTCCCGCTTTCAGGCCGCCGAAGTACCGGAGACCCCGCAGGCGCAGCCACGCGACGAAATAGCAGGGCTGGTGCGCACCGCCATCAGCGTCGAGCCGCGCGACGGCAGGCTCTGCGTCTTCATGCCGCCAATGGCCAGCATCGAGGAGTATCTCGATCTGATCGCATCCGCGGAACGCGCCGCAGCCGCGATTGGACTGCCCGTGCACATCGAGGGCTACGCGCCGCCGCAGGATGAGCGCATCAATGTCATCCGCGTCGCGCCGGACCCCGGCGTGATCGAGGTCAACATCCATCCGGCTGCCAGCTGGCAGGATTGCGTCGACATCACCACCGCGGTTTACGAGGAGGCGCGGCAGAGCCGGCTTGGCGCCGACAAGTTCATGATCGATGGACGTCACACCGGCACCGGCGGCGGCAACCATGTGGTCGTCGGCGGTGCCAATCCCAACGACAGCCCGTTCCTGCGCCGCCCGGATCTTCTGAAAAGCATGGTGCTGCACTGGCAGCGGCACCCGTCGCTTTCCTATCTGTTCTCGGGTCTCTTCATCGGTCCGACATCGCAGGCGCCGCGCATCGACGAGGCCCGACACGACCAGCTTTACGAGCTCGAAATCGCGCTCGCCCAGGTGCCGATGCCGGGATCGGCGACGCCGCCCCCCTTGCCCTGGCTGATCGACCGGTTGTTCCGCAACCTGCTCGTCGACGTCACCGGCAACACCCACCGGGCCGAGATCTGCATCGACAAGCTGTTCTCACCGGATGGTCCCACAGGCCGTCTCGGCCTCGTCGAGTTCCGTGGCTTCGAGATGCCACCCAACGCCCGCATGTCGCTCGCACAGCAATTGCTGGTGCGGGCGCTCATCGCCCGCTTCTGGAAACACCCTGTTGATGGCCGCTTTGTACGCTGGGGCACGACGCTGCACGACCGCTTCATGCTGCCGCACCACGTCTGGCAGGATTTTCTCGAAGTGCTCGCCGACCTCAGGGCCCATGGCTTCGACTTGAAGCCCGAATGGTTCGAAGCCCAACTCGAGTTCCGCTTCCCCTTCTGCGGCGAGGTCGAGTACCACGACGCCAAGCTCGAAATCCGCCAGGCGCTCGAACCCTGGCATGTGATGGGCGAGCAGGGTGCGATCGGCGGCACCGTGCGCTATGTCGACAGCTCGGTCGAGCGCCTCCAGGTGAAGCTCGATACGGCCAACCCCGAGCGCTACACGCTCGCCTGCAACGGTCGGCCGGTACCGTTGACGCGCACCGGCTCCAACGGCTCGGCCGTTGCCGGCGTCCGCTACAAGGCCTGGCAGCCGGCCTCGGGGTTGCATCCGGTGCTATCGGTCAACACTCCCCTTACATTCGATATCTATGATACATGGTCGAATCGGGCGATTGGCGGATGTGTCTACCATGTCGCCCATCCGGGTGGGCGCAGCTACGACACGTTTCCGGTCAACGGCAACGAGGCCGAAGCGCGGCGACTGTCGCGGTTCGAGCCCTGGGGCCACACGCCCGGAGGTTACCCGCTTCGCCCGGAAAGCCCGTCGATGGAATTCCCGATGACGCTTGATCTCAGGCGTCCGCCAGGAGCGTAAATGGCGAAGAAGCAGACAGCTGCCGCGAACCATCCGGGCACCGAGGACGATCCGGTCTTCGGTTACCGCGCCCTTCCTGACATCGCCGACGAGATGCTCGACCGGGAGGGCAATGTCCGCCCTGTCTGGCAGCGTCTGCTCGCGACCCTGGGACGGCTCGACGAAACGGAACTCGCCAATCGTTTTGCCCGTGCCGACCGCTATCTGCGCGACGCCGGTGTGTACTATCGTGTCTACGGGGCCAAGGAGGCCTCTGACCGAAGCTGGCCGCTATCGCATATCCCGGTCCTCATCGACGAGAAGGAATGGGCGGCGGTTTCGCAAGGGCTCGTCCAGCGCGCCGAGCTTCTGGAGAAGGTGGTCGCCGATATCTACGGCGAGAACCGGCTGGTGCGCGAAGGCCTGCTGCCGCCGGCGCTGGTCGCCTCCAATCCCGAGTTCCTGCGGCCGCTCGTCGGCGTGAAGCCGGCCGATGGTCACTTTCTGCATTTCGTTTCCTTCGAGATCGGCCGCGGTCCCGACGGCAACTGGTGGGTCCTTTCGGACCGCACCGAAGCGCCCTCCGGCGCCGGCTTCGCCCTGGAGAACCGGGTCGCGACCACACGGGCCTTCTCCAATCTTTATGCGGAAACCCATGTCCATCGATTGGCGGGTTTCTTCGG
>NZ_JAEPRP010000345.1:0-2373 GCF_016652895.1 Ensifer sp. SSB1 | reverse complement strand
GTTGCCTTCGACGACCGTGGTCTGGTCGATCGCGAAGATCGAGGAGTGGCTGTCGTGGTTGAAGTCGCGCGAAACGAGCGGCTCTTCCGTGTAACCGAGAACGCCCTTGAGCGCGCCATTGGACGCAGCCTTGATGGCGTTGGTGATTTCCTCGACCGAGGTGTTGCGCTTGGCGACGAACTTGAAGTCGACGACCGAGACGTTCGGGGTCGGGACGCGGATCGACGTGCCGTCGAGCTTGCCCTTCAGTTCCGGCAGAACCAGGCCGACGGCCTTGGCGGCACCCGTCGAGGTCGGGATCATCGACAGAGCGGCAGCGCGGGCGCGGTACAGATCCTTGTGCATCTGGTCGAGCGACGGCTGGTCGTTGGTGTAGGAGTGGATCGTGGTCATGAAGCCGTGGCTGATGCCGATGACATCGTTCAGGACCTTGACGACCGGAACCAGGCAGTTCGTCGTGCAGGATGCGTTGGAGATGACCAGGTGGTCCTTGGTCAGCTGGTCGTGGTTGACGCCGTAGACGACGGTCAGGTCGGCGCCGTCGGCCGGAGCCGAGACGATGACGCGCTTGGCGCCTGCCGTCAGGTGGGCTGCAGCCTTGTCGCGGGCGGTGAAGATGCCGGTGCATTCCATCGCGATGTCGATGCCGAGTTCCTTGTGCGGCAGCGTTGCCGGATCCTTGATCGCGGTCACCTTGATCGGCTTGCCGCCGTTGATGGTGATCGTGTCGCCTTCGACCTTGACCTCGGCCGGGAAGCGACCGTGGATCGAGTCGTAGCGCAGCAGGTGAGCGTTGGTCTCAACGGGGCCGAGATCGTTGATGGCAACGACTTCGATGTCGGTGCGGCCGGATTCGACGATCGCGCGGAGCACGTTGCGGCCGATGCGGCCAAAACCGTTGATGGCGACTTTCACTGTCATGGGTCTCTCCCTGTCTGACTGACGTGGTACGAAAAAAGCGGGGCGCACCTTTCGGCGCGCCCCGCAGATTGATCAGGCGAGCTTCGCTTCAGCCGCGGCAACCACCGCCTCGGGCGTGATGCCGAAGTGCTTGTAAAGCTCCTTGTAGGGACCGGAGGCACCGAAGGACGACATGCCGATGAAGGTGCCATCGCTGCCGATGAAGTGATCCCAGCCCTGACGGATGCCGGCTTCGACGGCGATCTTGACCGGCGAGTTGCCGATGATCGCCTGCTGGTAATCTTCGCTCTGCTCGGCGAAAAGCTCGAAGCAGGGAACGGAGACAACGCGGGTCGAGATGCCCTTGGCGGTCAGCGTCTGGCAGGCCTTGACGGCGATTTCGACTTCCGAGCCGGTCGCGAAGATCGTGACCTTGGCGTCGGCGGCCGAGATCAGGTCGTAGGCGCCGTGGGCGCACAGGTTCTCTTCTTCATACTCGGTGCGAACGGCCATCAGGTTCTGGCGCGTCAGCGCGATTCCGGACGGGCGGTTGTGGCTTTCGAGCGCGAGCTGCCAGCATTCTGCCGTTTCCGTGGCGTCGGCCGGGCGGAACATCAGAAGGTTCGGGATGGCGCGAAGGGCTGCCATATGCTCGACCGGCTGGTGCGTCGGGCCGTCTTCGCCGAGGCCGATCGAGTCATGCGTCAGCACATGAATGACGCGGAGGCCCATCAGCGCGGCAAGGCGGATCGACGGACGGCAATAGTCCGAGAAGATCAGGAAGCCGCCGGAATAGGGGATGACGCCGCCGTGCAGCGCCATGCCGTTCATGGCAGCGGCCATGCCGTGTTCGCGCACACCCCAGTGGATATAGCGACCGGAGAAATCGTCCGGCGTGATCGACTTGGTCTGGCTCGTCTTGGTGTTGTTCGAGCCGGTCAGGTCGGCCGAGCCGCCGATGGTTTCGGCCAGAACGCCGTTGATGACTTCGAGCGCGTCTTCGGAAGCCTTGCGGGTTGCCGGCGACGGCTTGGTCTCAGCGAGCTTCTTCTTGTAGTCGTCGATGGCGGAGGACAGGCGGCCTTCGAGTTCGCCGGAGAAGCGGCGAACGAACTGGGCCTTCTTCTCGGCATCGCTCTTTTCGAGGCGCTCTTCCCATTCCTTGCGCGCCTTGGTGCAGCGCAGGCCGGCCAGACGCCAGGCGTCGAGCACGTCGGAGGGAACGACGAACGCTTCGGCTTCCCAGCCGAGTGCCTTGCGGGTGGCAGCGATTTCCTCGGCGCCGAGCGGCGAACCGTGAACCTTGTGGGTGCCGGCCTTGTTCGGTGCGCCGAAGCCGATCGTCGTCTTGCAGGCGATCATCGTCGGCTTGTCGGACTTCTGGGCCTGGTCGATCGCTGCAGCAATCGCGTCCGGGTCGTGGCCGTCGACTGCAATCGTGTTCCAGTTGCTGGCGCGGAAGCGGGCGTGCTG